>JANOQB010000316.1:0-23379 GCA_031422215.1 Cytophagales bacterium
AGCGCCTGTCTGTAAATTGATACCAGTGGCTCCCAATATATTTCCTTCGAAATGACTGGTTGTTCCTAGCGTAACCGCACCGGCTGTTACCCAATAAATATTCTTTGCTTGTGCACCACCACTCAAGGTAACGTTCACAGCAGAACTCATAGTCATGGTTCCAGCAACCTGGAAGATCCAAACATCATTAGGGCCGCCAGCAATTGCAATGTCTGTAGGGATGATAAGTGTGCTTGACCATTTGTATAAACCAGGAGTAAGGGTTAGGCCTCCGATATTACCGGCACCTAACTCTATAAAATCCGGATTGATTCGACCAGCGGCATCCAGGTATGCGGCTTGCATATCACCTACTGCTGCTGTTAACATGGTTGCATCAGTTACCCTGCATGCAAGGGGACCTGCAGCATCTACCGTATAAATGGTACCTACAACTTCAGAGCAGCTTAACAAAAGTGCTGCACCAGTGATTGGGCTAGTGCCAACATCTCCGGTAATATCCGATTTATAAACATCGGTAATTCCTGACTTCGACAGGATCACAAAGTTGCCAGCGACCCCAAGATTGACCCCTGCCAATGATCCGCTCGGTAACAGATCGGAAGCAAGATTTTGATCAGCACTAAAAGTCGATTCGTTTGAAAGGTTGCGTGAGGGTGATGGGTCAACATTCAAACTATCACAGCCAACTATTAAAACAGCGGCCAGGATTGTTAGGATTGGTAAAAATATTTTTGTTTTCATTTTGTTGTCTTAAACCTTCGCTAACGGTTAATTTTTCCAGCTGCAACGTTGCGCACCGTTTAAACTCATTGCTTCGATTTGACTTGACAAAAGTGGGAACGTTGTGGATGCAAAGCGTTACACTCTTCACTAAGAGTCTTACACATATTACAGTTGTCAAGGTTATCCAAATGCCTTCTTCCTTTACTAAAGTTCTTATTGGAATTAAACTATACGTAAAGTATTTCTTCTTTCCAGCGGAGTCTCCTGAAGCGATTGGATAAGCGTGGGAGGGCGCAAGACGCAGGGGTATAACCTGCAAATAGAAATCTAAATCTTACTCACGAATTTTTATTTTGAAACTTTAGTACCCTGGCGACTTTATTGAAAGTTTGTCTATTAATAGGTTCTCAACCTGATCTCTCTCATCTATCATTAAGTTGTCAATGAGGGGTTCATTGTTAAACCCGTCTCGGTTTTCACGGTTGACTGGGTGTAAGGAATAATCTTTGCAACTAATTTCGAAGGGTCTCTCATCTGTCCGAAAAATTACGCCCAACTAGCGGGTTTATGCACCTCACACCATCAACCTATCAATCAATTTATCCACCGTCATTCCCTCCGCCTCTGCTTTGAAGTTCCTCACTATTCTATGCCTGAGCACAGGCCGCGCCACGGTTTGCACATCTTCAATATCGGGTGAGTATTTGCCATTGATAAGGGCGTTGCATTTTGCGCCTAGTACCAAATATTGAGAAGCACGAGGCCCTGCTCCCCACTCTAAGAATTCGTTGGCAACCGCGGAGCCTTGCGGGCCTGGGCGCGTTGCCTGGCTCAACTTCACAGCATACTCCACCACATTGTCGGCCACGGGCACCCTTCGCACCAAATGTTGGAAGTATGTGATTTCTTCGCCTGTCAAAATTTTTGAAACGGTGGGCAGCACATCGGCTGTTGTGTTCCTTACAATGTCCACTTCTTGTTGGTAGGATGGATAGTCCAACAAAATATTGAACATGAACCGGTCGAGTTGTGCTTCGGGCAATGGATAGGTTCCTTCTTGTTCAATTGGGTTTTGCGTGGCCAGCACAAAAAATGGGCGTGGCAAATCGTATCGTATGCCGGCAATGGTAACAAAATATTCCTGCATGGATTCCAGCAGGGCAGCTTGTGTTTTTGGCGGGGTGCGGTTTATTTCATCGGCCAATACAATGTTGGCAAAGATGGGGCCTTTCACAAAATTGAAATTCCTCTCCTTGTCCATGGTCTCTGCGCCTACTATGTCCGAGGGCATAAGGTCGGGTGTAAACTGGATGCGTTTAAATTGAAGATCCAACGAAGTGGCAATGGTGTGCACCAATAATGTTTTGGCTAGGCCCGGCACGCCCACCAGCAGCGAATGGCCCTGGCAGAAAATTGCTGTGAGCACCAGCTTTACAACATCCTCCTGCCCCACCACTACTTTTGCAATTTCACTCCTTAATTTTTCAAAGGATTGCTTGAGTGCATCTGCGGCTTCTACATCGTCCGAAAACTTTGCCATACGTATTATTGTTTTGTTTCTACTTCGGTTAATTTAATTTCCTTCTGTACTATAAACATGATGGCAATTATCTGCTGATGGCAAACTCACTTACGTAGTACAAAGTAAAAGGTAGTGGTTTCTTATTGTATGAAAAAAATAACTACACCAGCGGCACTATTGCAGTATTTTGCAACTGTTGAAGGCGGGGTCTATGTTAATGAAAACATCTTGCCTTGCCTTGTTAAACCACTTGTCCAATGCTTTGTCTTTCTTTTCGGCCAGTGCGGAGGATTGTATGCGTCCCCAATCGTCTTTTAAATTGGCCTCATGAGGGGGCAGTTTCTTTTTGAAATACAAAATGCGGGCGGCATCTTTTCCGTCATCGGTGCGATATACCAATGGCTTCGAAATATCGCCCACTTTCATCAGATCGATATTTTGATAGACAATCGGGTCGATGTCGCGCATGGAAATTTTCGTCCCTCCATCGTCATCAGTAAAGTATCCGCCCGAACCTTTTGTTCGCTGGTCATCGGAATATTCTTTAGCGGCTTGCTCGAATTTGATGCTGTCATTTAATACCAAGGTGCGCAGGCTGTCCAAAAATTTTTCCGCGTTGGCAATATCTATGGCAGAGGGCACGGCAGAAATCAAAATATGGCGCGAATTATATTCATTGCCCCTGCGGTCCAGCAATTGCAAAATATGAAAGCCAAAGGGAGACTCGAACGGCTGTGATATTTCTCCGAGTTTCAATTTGAAAGCTACGGCTTCAAACTGCGGCACCATGGCACCCCTGCCTACATAACCCATTTCGCCACCGTTGTGCTGGGCACTGGGGTCTTCCGAATTTTTAAGTGCCAACTCATTGAAATTTGCACCGCTCAAAATCTGTTCGCGAAGCCCGGTAAGTTTATTTTTTGCTTCTTCCTTCTGCGCGTTGCTCACTTTGGCCACACGCACAATTTGCGCCACCTCCACATCCGATGAAAAGAAGGGCAAGCTATCGGTTGGTATGCGGTTGTAAAACCTCCTTATCTCCGAGGGAGTAACGGTAATGTTTTTTGTGATGCGGGTGGTCATCTCGCGCGACAGCAATTGCTCTCGTATCTGGTCCCTCAACTCCATTTTTATTTGCTCGAGGGTTTTTCCATACGTGCGTTCCAATTGTTCGGGCGAATTGCCAGAACTTTGAAGGATCATTTGCATGCGCTGGTCGGTGTTTCCATCAACCTCTATGTCGGTTACGATCACCGAATCGATCTCGGCCTTTGCCACCATCAGTTTATTTAAGATCAACCGGTTAAAAAGTTCGCATCGTGCCTCCTCGGAAGCAGGATTGCCTTCGGCCAAATACGATTGATACGCCAGTTCCAACTCCGACTTTAACACGATGTAGTTGTCCACTTTGGCAATGATCTTGTCAACCACAAAACCAGTATCCTGTGCGGATAGGCCAGCAGGAAAAAAGCCAAGGGCCGCAAGGAGGCTAATTGCTAAAAATCTCGAAATCGTTCCTTTTTGCAGCATTTTCATACACATCATCCTCCAATTTTCTCGCAAGTTCAACTTTTCTTTTATTTAAAATAATGTTTTTGATGTCTTGTTTCACAAACTCTAAGGGCGACACGTTGTCGGAAATTTTGTACGCATCGATTTTCAGGAAATACAAAAAATCAGGGTCGGATGTTTCGTAATAATTGTTGCTGCGCAGAAAATGAACTTTGTTTGGTATTTCCGACAACGGGGAATTGACCACGAGCTTGTCAAATTCAATCCAGGAAGAATCGCCCAAATGATACGCAGCCGAAAAACCGATGCAATAAGATTTCAAGTCTGTCTGGTCCTTGCTCTTGCGCGAAAACATCAAGTCTTTTATTTGGTTTGTGCGCGGGGCTTCTTTGGGCACTTTAATGTAGGTTCCTTGAATGATATTTTGCTTTAAAATAAAATTGTCGAGCCCGGTTTTATAGTAAGCCTCAATCTCCTGATCGGAAACACTGTCGTTCAGGTTTTGCCTGATGTAATAATTTTGATATTCGTAGCCTATGAGGCTATAGCGATAGTCCAATACTTTTCGCTCTACTTCCAGTTCGTTGATGTCAATGTTTTTCATGGCCTCGTTGATCACCAACTGCTTGCGCACCCAACTGTTTACGTACGCGGTAATGCGGGCCACACTGTCGCTGGCATCAGCCGGAGTGATCCCCGTCAATTCATCCTGATATAAATACGAAGTGCCTACGCGTGCCACTGGCTTGCGCGCGGGTTCATTTTCCACAGGCTCTTTCTTCATCCGTATAAAATCGCAAGATCCCGTAAGGATAAAAAAAATCAGCCATACAACGTGTGAACTCCTTTTTTCCATCAACTCTTTTTAGTCAATTGCTCTAACACCAATTTCTTCCCTTTCGTATTTATTTTCACCGGGAATTTTTTCTTCAGTACCGTCAACCACTCTTTTTCAAGATGATCCTGATAATCGGAGATCACGCTTGCACGGGCTTCTTCAAAACTTTTTATACCGGGTGCGGCCAACCGTTTTACCTCCACTAAGTAAAACTGCCCGTCCAGTTCCGCTTGGTGCAGGCCCTTGGCCCAGGTAATGCGGTCTATCACCTTGCTGTCCTTTCGCTCATAGAGCCGAAACGGTTGTATGGATTTGAATTTCTTAAGGTCCGTGTTGCTGAGGGTGTCACCTTTATTCACCTTTTCGATAATACTTTCTATGATCGTTCTATCGGTGGCCGTAAAAATGCGTGCCTCCACCCGGTCGCCAGCCTGATACTTGGTTTTGTTCATTTCGTAAAATGATTTTTGACCTGTGGAGTCTTCGGAGGCTTTGTTCCAAACCTCATTCTCCATGATGTCGAAAAGCAAAATGCCCTCGCGGTATTCGGTGAGCAGGTTCTTGAAATCCGGATGGTCTTGCTGAAGTTTTTCTTCCTCCGCTTCGCCTATTTTGTCTTCCACAAAATTTTCGTAGAGTTGCTTCATGTAAGCAGCAGGAGCAACGGCTGTTGGGGTTTGATTTGTTTTGATGTATTGGATGAACGCAAATGCAGCAGTGGGCTTATCTTGAATTGAAAATAGTTTTTGTGTTTTCCATTCAGCTTTTTCGCTAGGCTTCCATTTTCCCTGTATCAAAGTAGAATCTGCTTGATCAAAAATTTTGTTCTTTATGGATTGGTCTTCCAAGAAAGAATATTCCCTTTTTCGCTTTTCGCTAAGTGCTTGTTTCGAAATTTGCAACCGTTCATCGCGGCCAAGTTTGCGCTTGAGGGCTGGCTCCATTTCGGCAAACGGGAGCAGCGGGATTTTTTTCTCCAACTTCACAATGTGCCATCCTATATTGGATTGGAAGGGATCCGAAATTTCACCGGGATTCTTCAGGGCAAACGCGGTGGCTTCAAATTCGGGCACTGAGGCCAGTGCCCCAATACCGAAAGGCCTTAGTTTGCCCCCGCCATTTTTAGTGGCTGCATCTTCCGAAAACTCCTTGCACACTTCGTCCCAATTTCTTCCCTTTTTCAGTTGATCATATACATCAAAGATTTTTCCTTTCACCTTGCTGTCGTCAGGCGTGCCCGTGCGCAACAGGATGTGCGACACTTCCACCTCGCCACGCGCTGGTTGCCGGCCAAACACTTTTAGTATGTGATAGCCAAACTGTGTTCTCACAATGGAGGAAATTTCGTTGGGCTTGGTGCGGTAGGCGGCCTCTTCAAACGGATATACCATTTGCATAGCAGTAAAATATCCGAGGTTGCCAAAGTTATATTTGGCCGAGGGTTCCTCCGAAACTTCGCCTGCTACTTTTTCAAAACTTTCTCCTGCTAATACGCGTTTGCGGGCTTGCGAAATTTTATCGTATGCGGCAAGGGTATCCGGTGGAGAGGCATCGGGCTTTAGCATGATCAATATGTGCGATGCTTTCACCTCTTCGGTGAGGCGCTGATAGGTGTCTTTGGTAAGTTTGTCCAGCACATCGGGCTCTGCGCGATAGGGCCTTTTCAATTCTTCGCGATAGGTTTTAAATTCTTTGTTGAACTTTTGCGTGGTGTCCAATCCACGGGAATGTGCTTCGGCTATTTTCAATTTAAAATTGACCAGCAGATCGAGGTATTCATTTACATTTTGTTCGCTGGTGGCGGCTGTTTTATTCATGGAATTCTTGCTGTACAGGTGCACAAATTCATCGGTGTAAACTACCTTATCGCCTACTGTGAAAAGAGTTACGTGCTTCTTTCCGGACTTCACCTGCGCCTGCGAGGCGATGGAAAAAAAAGCAATCAAAACAGAAATGGTAATCCTCATAAGACTTAGCAGAAATTTAAACGGGAAGGCAAAAATAGGGTTTTTAATGGGGAGAAGGAATAGGGTGTGCCCGGTTGGCGTACCACAGTTTTGCAATCCATACTTTGGCTAAAGCCCACTTCCTAAAGGTGTTCAATAGCGAGATGTGCCTTGTACGATCACTCCTTCCTACTGATGTTATCAATTCTACGTTGTTAAGTTCAGTGCCAATTCTTGTAGGCATTAGCCCTGAAAGGGCGGCATATATTAAGGCAGGGTGAAGCCCTGTCCTTTTAAAGCTGAACCAAGAGGAAGCCCTGAAAGGGCGCTATAGAATTAGCGGAAATTATTCCGCCCTTTCAGGGCTATTCCAGATTTCCGTTAAACAACGCAGGGCTTCACCCTGCGTTTTTGGTAATGCCACCCTTTCAGGGCTCAATGAGAAGTATGATAACAAAGTAGAAGTATATGGCGCAATCCAAAATCACTCCCCATTCTCCAACGGTGTGGGCACCCAGTTTGTCTCCATTAATGTGTTGGCACCTTCCGGCAGACTGCCGGCAAGCTTGTACATCTTTTCATAATATTCATGAGCCATCCGGTTGGAGTCAAAGGCAGGCACCACATCGGCCATGCTCTGTTTCAGTATGCGAAGCCACTCCTTTTGTTTGAAGTAATACATGGGAACAATCTTGCTTTCGAGCAGAGTAAGCAGGTTGTCGTTTTCAACCGTTGCCTGCTCCTCGACATCTTTCGATGCAGCTGGCTCAATTATAAAACAGTTTTTTCCATCCTTTGCAAACTCGGGAATCCATCCATCAGGTATGGAAAGATTGATGCTTCCATTCATGGCGGCAGTCATGCCCGATGTGCCCGATGCTTCATGGAACATGCGTGGCGTGTTCAACCACAAATCCGATCCCCGCTTTAGTTGCGCACTCAATCCCATTTCATATCCCGTAAGGATGGCGCAGTTTTTCAGGTACTTGGTTTTCCAATAGATTTCGTTGAAAATATCAATGGCAGATTTGTCTTCCGGATACGGCTTGCCTGCCCAAATCACTTGCACCGGGGAAGAAGTGCTCTCTATCAACTTCATAAACCGGTCAAAATCTTTGAGCAGTAAGTTGGCGCGTTTGTAACCTGCGAAGCGCCTGGCCCACACAATGGTAAGCACGTTTTCATCGAACAATTTTCCGGTCTGGTTGGCCACTACCTTAAACAATTCCTTTTTCATTTCCTTCTTGCGGCTCACCAGGGCCTCGTCATTCCCCGACTTGAAGGCAAGTTGCAAGGCATCATCGTTCCAATATTTCTGGTTCTGAGCATTTGTCACCGAGGTGATTTCGCAAATGCCATCAAACCCATTCCACATTTTTCGCGACACTTCGCCATGCAACACCGACACGCCATTGGCAACGCGGGCCATGCGAAGGGCGGCCAACGTATAGCTTAAGTTATTGGTATCGGGTGCGGCCAGCTCCAGCACCATATTTTTAGGCACGTGCTGAAAGAAACTCATCCTGTCCATATAGGAGATAACGTGTTCCTCGTTGCCGGCCTTTTCGGGAGTGTGCGTGGTGAATACAACTCTTTTCTTCACTTCATTCAAATCGTTGTTGTATTTGTTCAATAAATAAAAACAAAGTGGAAGGGCGTGGCCTTCGTTCATGTGATAGACTTCTGTTTCGCGCTCAATGATGTCGAGCAGCTTGGCACCCCCGGCACCCAGCAATATGGACTGCGCTATGCGGGCCGACTCGTGCGGGTCGTACAAGCGGTGACTTATGGTTTGTGCCAGGTGGTCGTTTTCAGGAGTATCGGTGCTGAGAAAAAACATGGGCACGGTATTGAATACTTCGGGCTTTAGCAACCAGGCTTTCACTTTTACTTCATGACTGTGGATGGTGATGGGGAAAATTATTCCTGTATCATGAAGGAAGAAGTAATTCTTTTCTGTAAAGAAAACCTTCAAGGTGCCATCGCGGTTGCGCTCTTGATCGTAGTAGCCATACTTCCAAAGTATGCCTATGCCAATGAGGTTTTGTTTTAATTCGAAGGCACTTCGCATGTGCGAGCCGGATAAAAAACCCAAACCACCGCTGTATATTTTCAGTGGCTGGTCGATGGCAAACTCCATGGAGAAGTAGGCAGCCGGTTTGGAATATTTTTTGTCGAACTGGTAGGGGAAGAGATTGGAAAGCTTGGTCATGATGGTATAAATGGTCTGGTTTGGTTTAATGCAGGTGTGAATTTAACAATACTGGGGAAATCAAGGTTATAAAGTTTTGAAGTGTGATCGTAAAGGTCTGTTGCAAACGGTTGAAACAACTTATCTGCGGTTATTTGGAGTTTAACGTACGGCAAAGTTGTAATTTGTGCCTTGCCATTTGGTAAAATGCATTAACAAATAAATGCATAGAAGGTTTAAAGTGAAAAATATGAAAAAACCAGTCATTGTCTTTTCGTTCATGATCATCCTTATCATGTCATTGGCGTTTCAAAAAAAACCAAAGGTTGATCTTGCATCCAGCACAGCGCGCGGCAAAGAACTATATCAAAGAAACTGCATGAGTTGCCACATGGAACAGGGCGAAGGCATGGAAGGGATTTTTCCCCCGTTGGCCAAGTCCGATTATCTGCTGGCCGATAAGAAGCGAGCCATCCAGCAAACATTGTATGGAGTGAGTGGCGAAATGACCGTGAATGGAAAACTATATAATGGCGAAATGGCTGCCTTCAATCTTAGCGATGAAGAGATGAGCGACCTGATGAATTATATTTTTAATTCGTTTGGAAATAAAAATAAAGCAATAAGCCCTGACGAAATAAAGGCGGTGAGGAGAAAGTAAACAGAAAAAAAAATTACAATGCAATTTCGCCAATCTATACAGAAATACATTTGGTTAGTGCTGCCTGTTGCCATTGTGCTGGTACTAAGTGTGGTAGTCTATGATGTGTTCTTTTCAAAACCTCAAATCCTGAAAGGCACAATCGTGGAAAAGATTTTTGTTCCTTCCAAAACAGTTGCCGGCCCCAGCATACTTTCCTATGGACGTGGCCGGAGGTATGATTATATAATCACCGCAGAGCAGCACCAACAATGGATTGCGTTTGTAAAAATGGATGATGGCCAGGTGTTAAAAGTGAATTGCCATTCCGACCATTACGAAAAGAAACAAGTGGGCGACACGGTACAATTCAAAGAATATATCGGAGAACTTCTGGGCATCGATTTTTTTTCTCACAACGAAGAAGACGAGGGCAAAGCAAATCCCATTTGAAGATTATAAACGATCCTTTCAAAGGTCGGCCTAAAGGCGTTGAGAACAAACGCAACATAAAACCCCTTGCAAACCTCCTTTGATTTTAACAGCTTCAAACTAAAATCAAAAATCCCGTATGAAATTTTCTTCCTTCCTTATTGCGTTACTCCTTATTGCCTGTGGCCAACCCGAAAAAAAATATCTCGGATGGAAAATAAAAGGCGGCACTGCCGATGGCATCCAATATTCGCAGCTCGATCAGATCAACAAAGAAAATGTGCATCAACTTAAAATTGCGTGGTCCTATCAATCGGGCGAAGCCGACACGATAAACAACCGGACGCAAATACAATGCAACCCTATTGTTGTAGATGGCGTGCTCTATGGCACCTCACCATCGCTAAAAGCATTTGCCGTTGATGCCAGCAACGGCAACCCGCTTTGGAAATTTGAACCGGGCGAAGCCAACTCAGGCCTGGGTGCCAACCGTGGCGTAACTTATTGGGAAGAAGGCGAAGACAAAAGGATTTTATATTCCTTCGGAGAATATCTGTATGCACTCAATGCCCTTACGGGGAAAAAGATTGAGACGTTTGGAACCGAAGGCTGGGTAAGTTTAAAGGAAGGCCTGGGCGAACGTGCGGCCAACCTCATGGTGCTTTCAAACACACCCGGAGTGATTTTCAAAAACCTGATCATCATGGGCTCGCGCGTTCACGAAGGGCCCATTGCCGCGCCTGGCTACATCCGTGCATTCGATGTGAAGACCGGAAAGCTTGTTTGGACATTTCACACCATTCCCCAGCCCGGTGAATATGGCTACGATACGTGGCCTGCCGAAGCCTGGAAAAAAATCGGGGGTGCCAATTCGTGGGCAGGCATGGCCGTGGATCATGAACGAGGGTTGGTGTTTGCGTCCACCGGCTCGGCCTCGTTTGACTTTTATGGAGGCAACCGCCCCGGACAAAATCTTTTCGCCAACTGTGTGCTCGCTCTTGATGCGGAAAACGGAAAACGCAGGTGGCACTACCAAACGGTGCATCACGATATGTGGGACCGCGACCTGCCAGCGTCACCCGTGTTGGTTACCGTTGATCACAACGGAGAAAAAAAAGATGCCGTGGCACAAGTAACCAAATCAGGTTTTGTTTTTCTGCTCGACCGCGAAAATGGAAAGCCTCTTTTTCCTGTGGAAGAAATTCCCGTTCCTCCTTCCGACCTGGAAGGCGAACAGGCATGGCCTACTCAGCCCGTGCCCATCAAGCCTCCCGCGTTTGCGCGACAAGTTTTCACCGAAGACATGATCAACACAACAACATCCGACACGGCCGCGATGAAAGAAAAATTCAGAGGGCTGAAAACCGGGCGGCCCTTTATCCCGCCCAGCAAAGAAGGCACTATTGTTTTTCCTGGCTTTGATGGTGGTGCCGAATGGGGTGGTCCTTCGTTTGATCCAGAGAGCGGAACACTTTATGTGAACGCCAACGAGATGCCGTGGATATTAACCATGGTGGACGTGCGCATGAAAGAAGATGCTTGGATTGGAATTTCACTCTACCGTACACACTGCGCCACGTGCCATGGCATTGACCGTGGTGGCGATGGCCACGTGTTTCCATCCGTAAGAAATTTGCAGGCTAAATATTCGAAAGAAAGTTTGAAGAAATTTATGCTCACAGGAAAAGGGGTAATGCCGGCATTCTCTCACCTAGACGATAAATCAAGAGATGCGATTTCACGTTATGTGCTCGACTTGCAAGAAAGAACAGATGACGAAAAGAAGGGCATATTCGAACGCGATCCCGAAATACTTTTTTCTAACACCGGCTACAACCGTTTCCTTACACCCGAAGGTTATCCTGCCGTACAGCCACCGTGGGGAACACTCAACGCCATTGACTTGAACAAAGGCGAAATAAAGTGGCAAGTACCGTTGGGTGAGTTTAAAGAATTAAAAGATAAAGGAGTACCTGCCACGGGAACAGAAAATTATGGAGGTGCTGTTGTAACATTGGGCGGGGTTGTGTTTGTGGCTGCCAGCCGCGATGAAAAAATCCGCGCGTTCGATACTGCCACCGGAAAAATTTTGTGGGAACACGATCTCCCAGCCGGGGGTTATGCCACCCCTGCTGTGTATGAAATCAATGGGAAGCAATTTGTGGTGATCGCTTGTGGCGGAGGAAAGATGGGTACAAGGTCGGGTGGGAAGTATGTGGCTTTTGCTCTGGGGCAATGAGGATGCTGGACACAATATTCATGTTGGTGAAGAACACCAACATGGGCGAGAGTCGGGTGGAAAGTATATAGCCTTTGCGCTAGCGCAATGAGGATGCTGGATGCTGGACGTTCCGTTTTGGACATCAAGAATCGAGCATCCAGAAACCAGAATCAAGCATCAAGAAATGTCTGCAAATTATTCAATCATCCTCCTCGCTGCCGGCTCCTCCTCACGGCTTGGCCAACCCAAACAATTGGTGCAGCATGAAGGTGTGCCCTTGTTGTTAAAGGCAACCCTCACCGCCCTCGATGCAAACAATGGTCGCGTAACAGTGGTGCTTGGCGCAGATGCGGACGTCCATAAAAAACTCATTGCTCACCTTCCGGTGGAAATAATTACCAACCAGGAATGGGAAAAAGGAATGGGCAGTTCCATGAAAGCCGGGCTGCGGCACGTTTTAAAATCACGGCCAGAAACTGATGCGGTGCTGGTGATGGTGTGCGACCAGCCGTTGCTCGCTTCGGCACACTTGGTTTCGTTGATTGCTTTGTACGAAAAAACTTCCAGCCCTATGGTGGCATCGCGCTACGAGAAAACGAATGGTGTGCCTGCCTTGTTCCATCGTTCTATTTTCAACAAACTGCTCGAAATAAAAGATCAGCAAGGAGCAAAAGTAATTATTGAAAGCCATGCGAATACAATTGAACTTATCGACTGGGAAGAAGGTAGGTTTGATATTGATACTCCAGAGGACTTAGAGAAATTGAATTATCGATGATCAGTTTTTCAATTGGTTCATGTGCTTGCGAACCAGTGAGATAGTTTATTAAAAATTGGATCGTGAGGCCACTGTGAAGAATACCAACATGGTCATAGAAATCAAAGATGCCTAACCCGTATTTTAATATTGTTTCCAGAATTCTTAGCAGTAACAATAAAAGGAGGATAAAGCTATTCAAATCTAAAATAGCATCAAGAGAAGAAATTGTATGATGTAATTGAATGTGACCTGGCTTTAAGTAAACAATACCAAAAAAAGGCTTCTTGTTAGGAATTACCAACTTACCAAAATCACTGTCATGGGTTAGAACAATTCTCTGCTGGGTGTAAGCCAACTGAAGGAGGTCAGCATCAGTACTGCCACGAAGCCCATTTTCCTTTACATCAAAAACATTGATGCCACGTTTTCTTAGGTACTCAACTACTGCGGCATGTATGTTTTCATCCGTAAGGAATCCGCCATCAGGCAGTTTCATGCAACCGATGTGATTTCATAAAAACTGTCATTGCGTAAATTGTTAGCCGCAAATGAAATAGCCTGCTGAATGGCCGCTATTGATAGGTGTGGGTAACTTTCGGCAATCTGAGCAACGGAACCACCAGAAGCGACCAACTCAAGGATAAACTCTACGCTAATGCGGGTGCCTTTGATGATAGGTTTGCCCCCTAGAATTTTAGAATCAGAAACAATGAGTGGAAAGTCCATAACAGTTTATGTTTCAACAAAAATACAAACAACTAATCAGAATTATTGTAATGTCAAAACTCCCCTCACAGAAATATCAGCCCTCGCTTCTAAGGCTTTCTCTTGGGTTTTGAGCCGCTGCCCTCAACCCGTTTGTCCCCACAGACCCACACACTATCCAAGACCCTTTCAGTCTGTGAGAACAAGACACTGCAATTTGTAACGCCCCGAGATCATCACCACATTGCTCACTGAAAATTATCCCGCTACCTTTGTGGCATGAAAGTGCTGGTGCTGATCGTCTTTATTTTCTGTTCACATATTTTGCACACAACACCCTTTCAGGTTTTTTCTGAAAACGGAAAAATGGGGATCAGAAATGAGCAGGGTCAGGTTGTGGTTCCCCCCTCGTTTGATGCGCTGGGCTGGTCGGATGGAAGTTTTTCGGTGGCCGGAAATGTTACCGGTTACAGGATCAACAATCAATGGGGCATTCTCTCACTCCAAAATAAATTTATCACGAAGGCCGAGTACGAATCGCTGGTGTATGCCGGGGCCGATAATATTGTGGCCCGAAAAAAAATAAATCCTGCCTTTAGCAAAACCGGCTTGATCAACCTGAAAGGTGAAATCAAAATCCCATTTCAGTATCAGGGCATTGTGGTTCACGGTCTGCGGGCCATCGTCTTCGATATTGTTGCAGCAAAATATGTGTTTGGGCTAACCAATCTTGAAAACAATGTGTTGGTGCCTTTGCAATTCAAAAGTATTTATCCATTGGGAACATTGCGCTTTGCCGTGGAAAATGAAAATGGAAAAATTGCGCTTTATGGTGAAGGAGGAAACCCAATAAGCGATTTTGAGATCGACAGCATTTCCCGGTTTCGGGATAGCAAGGCGGTGGTATATGAAAATTTAAACCAAGGTCTTATCGATAGGGAAGGAAATATAAAATTGAAACCGGAATACAGATCCATAGAAATTCTGGGCGAGAACGTTGTGCGTGTGTTGCCTCCACATGAACAGCTTTTCATCAATGAAAAAAATGAAACGGTAACAAGTTTCGAAGCTGACGAACTCATCCCGGTAAACGGAAATTTTTTTATCATTAAAATCTCAGGAAAATACGGATTGATAACCCGCGACCTCAAGGCGGTGTGCCCAGTGCTTTACGACAAGCTCTCCCCCATGGGTAATGATTTTTTTCTTGCACGGCTTTCTGGAAAAGCAGGTGTAATTGATTCACGCAATACTGAGGTTATCCCCTTTGTTTACGATTCTCTTTTGGAAAGCGGCAACAACTTTCGGGCTTTCAAAAAAACAGATGGGTGGTGTTTGATTGACCGGAACAACAAACCCCTAACACAAAAAAACTACGATTGGATAGGACCGATAAAAAATAATCTTTACCCGGCCGAGGATAATCATTATCAGGGTTCGCTGAATGAAACAGGAGAGGAAATAATCCATTGTGTATTTGATTCGCTGATAGAGACATCGAACGATCTGCTGGTAGTAAAATTCAAAAACCAATTTGGCATCATCAATACGCGTGAAGATTGGGTGGTGGCACCGCAAACCCATCCGCTACACCTCATCAACAACCAACTTTACGCGCAACAACAACCGTTGAATCTTTTCCTAAAGAATTTCACGGGGGATATAATTTACTTTACGGATAACCGTGTGGCCTTTAAAAAAGATTTTTTTTTGGAGTACCTCCCTGACGGAACCGAAAAAACAATTGACTATAACGGGAGGATTATCAACAGGACAGAGCCGCCTAAACTAAAGAACTTTGAGCAGATTTTTCAAGTAAGCGAGGGCCTCAGGGGCATACAGCGCGATGGCAAATTTGGTTTTATTGATGAACGCGGCCGCTTGCGCATTGCCAACCGCTATGATGCCATTGGCGAATTTCATGAAGGCCTTGCCCCAGTCAAACTCATTGGCAAATGGGGCTTTGTGAATCCCTCCGATCAGGTGGTCATCAATCCCAACTATGAAAAGGTAGGCGTTTTCATTGACGGGATTGCCCTTGCAACAAGAAATGGAAAGGCGGGGGTGATTGATAAAAAGGGAAATACGGTTTTGGGTTTTCAATACGATTCAGTTCAATATTCAACTAAGAAAAAATTTCTCCTTTACAACAATGGATTGGTAGGGCTGGCCGATGTGAACGGCACCGTTTTGATTGATCCGCGATTTGATCATTTATCGCAACTCGATAATGGTCTCGTGTTGGTTGATGTTCAAGGAAAGTTTGGAGTGATCACCACGCTCGGCCATAGCGTAATACCAATCGTGTATGATGCCCTCACGTTTGATAAAATCCAAAATCAATTCTTGGCCTTGAGAAAATCGGAGTGGCAGGAAGTAGAAGTAAAATAAAAATTGCGTTTGGTTCACTCACAGGTTAAAAAAAAACAAGGCTGTAAGTGTGTGGAAAGTGTTGATCAGGAGACCAACACTAACGAAAGATAATGTTTGTCAGGCGACCAACATTAACAAAGTGCGGTTGAGGGGAGATAAGGGTTCAACTTCAGTATGCCAGATAAAATTACCCAACCGGAACTTCCTTAGTGAGGCGGCACACATTTTTGTTGTCCCTTCGCAAATATTCCACGTTGTCCATGATGGCTTTTACCAAGCGGATGCCCAAGCCCCCTTTTCTTTTTTGATGGATGAGGTTGCCAAGTTCGGGTTCGTGAAACTCGTTTATGTCGAACACGGTGCCATCGTCAATAATTTCAAAAATAAATTTTCCCTTGGTTGGAATGTTGATGTGCAACTCCAGCAGGTGATCGGGGTTGCAATGATGGGCGTGGATCATCAGGTTAGAGCACATTTCGTCCAGGGCCAACACGATGGCGCTCAATTCTACATCGGGCACACCTTCGCCTTTAAGCGACTGGCGCACAAACTCCCGAATGCCCTTCAGGTTATTTAAGCTGCACCCTATGTTATGCTGATAGTTCATTGGCCAACAACTTAGCTTGTTCTTTGTTTTCTCTAATATTCAGTAAATCGGCCAACCCCAATATGCTAAAGGTGTTGGCCACTTTTTCTTTCATACCAAATAACACCATCGGAATGTTTTTATCTTTTAACTCTTCAATGTAAGACATGAACACACCAAGCCCTGCCGAGGAGATATATTCCAGCGCAGTGCAATCCACCAAAATTTTTCTGAACCCTTCGCCCACACTTTTAGCAATTGTCAGGTCAAGCTCGATGGAAGAACTTGCATCTATCTCCCCAATTACCACCAATATATCTGCGCCCTCTTCCTGAATTCTTTTTATATGAATCATGGGTTTGTTTGTTTTAACGGTTTAAGTCTTTTTTGGTTTAGCCACTTTATCTGAACTTTATTGTCATGGACGTATAATCGTCATTTATATCTTTGGAGCCGGAGAATTCATATAATCTGTCAATAATATTTTTTTCAATTTCGCCAGCATTCTTTTCGGTTACCTCGTGCAGTGCTTTCGCCAGCCGATCGTATCCAAACTCATCGCCTTTATGGTTTTTTGCCTCGGTTATTCCATCGGTATATAAAAGCATAACGTCACCTTTTGCGTACGGCATCTCGCGGGTTTCCACCAGGCGGCAATAATCATTGGTGCGCACCATGCCCAAGGCTGTCCCTTTGTCTTTAAGATATTCCGTAACCTGGTCGGCAGCGCGGTGATACAATACTGGGCAATGGCCGGCACGCGAGTAGCGTATCAATTTTAAATTTGTGTTGATCACAAAATAGGAAGCAGAAATAAACGACCCACGCTCAAGGCAATACACCAGTGCGCGGTTTGCGCGTTCCATAAATTCCTTAGGCTCGATTTGGTGTTGGGCAAGGCTGTGAAAAATCCCTTTCATTTGCGACATGTGAAAGGCTGCCGTGGTTCCTTTGCCCGATACATCGGCAATGATAAGTGCTACCTCGTGATCGTTGATGCGCAACGTGTCAAAGTAATCACCGCCCACTTCATCGGCCGATTCGGCAAAGGAAGAAATCTCAAAGTCAGGATCACTTTCAAGTTTAGTGGGGAGCAAACTCTTCTGAACAGTTTTCGCAATCTTAAGCTCCTCTTTATAGCGTTCGTTTTGAAATGCCTCCTCCATCAAGCGGAAGTTTTCAATGGATATGCCTGCCTGGTTGGCAAAGGCCGACACGATGCGGGTCATCTCTTTATTGAACCCATCGGGCAATTCTTTGAGCAATGCCAACGTGCCGATGATTTGGTTTTTTACAACAATAGGAAATGCCAGCAGCGAACGATACCGTGAACCCTTTAACGAGGCTAGATGCTTGGAAAGGTTGCGGGTACGATCACTGCTTTGTTCCAAGGCCCCTACCACATGATGGTTTTTCAAATGATCGCGAATGTCTTGCGATTCGCGCTCCGTGATTTTGAAAGTAAATAATTTTTGTCCGTCACTGGCACTTTGTATTTCGAGCCAGGCGGCATCGGCAAATACCGAACTCACCGAACTCTCAAGCAGGATGTTATATACGCTTTCTTCATTTTGCTCTGTTTGAATGGATTGGCTTATGCGCTGGAAGTTGATCACCTCTTCCAGCTTTTGCTCAAACACCGAAGACGTGGGCAGGTTGAACAGGATAACCAAAAATGAAAACGTGCTATAGACCAATACAAAACTCAACAACGCCAGATTGAACACGTGGCTATTGAAATCAAAAAACGAAGGAGACTGGGTACTGATCACCTCCGAGAGCCTGATCACGGTGTAAATGAAGTAGCCCAAATAGAAAAACGTTAGCAGCAGCAGCAACAGGCAGGTCCACTTTTGTTTAAAGTTCAAATAAGCAACCCATCGCATATTGGCAGAGAGCACGAGCGCCAATAAGCCAATGGCCACAACCAAAATCGTGGACATTGTTTCGGACAAGTTGATTTGAACACTGTCGTATATCAGTATAAAGAAAAGCCCAAACTCAAAAACGGACCACGTGCGCAACAGCCATTTCGATTTTTGATAGAGTATCAACCGCTTCCAGGCCATGAAGGCGCACAACAAAAAACTAATGAACAAGGCCAGGTTTATCTGATAGATGAAATCGGTAAACAAAATATTGGAAACAAGTACGGTGGTGCCCAGCAGGCTTTCCACCAACCTCAACGCCAACGACACCACGGTAGCGATCAACCCGGTGGCGAATACTTTCCACAGCAGGTCGGGAAAATTCAGCGTGTCGTCACGGTCGATTTTAAATTTGTAATAATAGAAAAGGGAAATGATGTACAGGTCGAGCATGACCCGCGGCATCCACAGCGGTACGCCCGAGGGCAGGCCCTTCAAGTCGCTGAACAAAATGGTAAGGTCAGAAAATAGCAGTATCAGCCAGGCAAGGATGGAGCCTAAGAAAGTAAAGCGGATTATGGTTTTGCTTCTAAGCACAATACTAAAATCTTTGTTTGTTATTTGAATAGTTGGCAGTAGGCAGTCAACGCTATTTGAATAGTTGGCAGTAGGCAGTCAACAGTAGGCAGTTCCCGCCTACTGCCTACTTGTTCTCTATCTACTTCCTGCTGTCAACGGTAGGCAGTTACCGCCTACTGGTTACTGCTTACTGCCTACTTATTTTTTATCTACTTCCTGCTATAATTAGGTGCCTCGCGTGTAATAGTCACATCATGCGGATGGCTTTCGCGCACACCGGCCGCTGTAATTTTCACAAACTTTGCCGTTTTCAGTTTGTCTAAATTTTTGGCACCACAGTATCCCATCCCTGCCTTCAAGCCGCCTACCAATTGATACAATACTTCGGCCACCGAACCCTTAAAGGGAACCCGGCCGGAAATCCCTTCGGGCACCAATTTCTTTATATCGTCTTCGGCATCTTGAAAATACCGGTCTTTACTTCCATCGTCCATCGCTTCGAGCGAACCCATGCCACGATAGGATTTGAATTTTCTTCCTTCATAAATGATCACTTCACCGGGAGCTTCTTCGGTGCCAGCCAGCAACGAGCCGATCATCACACTGTCGGCACCGGCTGCCAATGCTTTTACAATGTCGCCCGAAAACCGAACGCCACCATCGGCAATCACTTTTACGTCCGATCCTTTCAGCGCTTTCGCGGATTCATATACGGCCGAGAGTTGGGGAAGGCCAATGCCGGCCACGATGCGCGTGGTGCAAATGCTGCCGGGGCCCACGCCAACCTTTACGGTATCGGCCCCGGCTTTGGCCAATGCTTTGGCAGCTTCGCCCGTGGCAATGTTGCCAACAATCAGTTCCAGGTCAGTATATTGTTTCTTTACCCGCTTCGTTGCATTGATCACACCTTTCGAGTGTCCGTGGGCAGTATCAATGCTGATCACATCCACACCAGAAATTTTCAGTGCTTCAATCCGCTCCAAAATATCTTCTGTTACACCCACTGCTGCACCCACCCGCAAGCGGCCAAACTCATCATGACAGGCGTGTGGCTTGTTCTTCTTTTTCAGGATGTCCTTATACGTTACCAGCCCGGTGAGTTTTCCTTTTTTATTTACGATGGGCAGCTTCTCGATTTTATATTTCTGCAAAAGCACCTCTGCTTTTTCCAGCGTAATGTTTTCGGGGGCAGTGATCAGGTTTTCTTTTGTCATGATGCGCTCAATGGGCATGGCCATGTCTTTTTGAAAACGCAAGTCGCGGTTGGTGATTATGCCTACCAATTTTCCGTTTCCATCGATCACAGGTATGCCCCCAATTTTATTTTCGCGCATTATTTTTTCCGCATCGCGCACGGTGGAGTTTATCCGAAGGGTAATAGGATCGAGGATCAGCCCGCTTTGCGAGCGCTTTACTCTGCGCACCTGCTCGGCCTGTTGGGCGATGGTCATGTTTTTATGGATAAAGCCCAGGCCTCCTTCCAATGCCATGCCTATGGCAAGCTCCGCTTCCGTTACGGTATCCATAGCAGCGGAAATCAGTGGGATGTTGAGCTTTATGTTCTTGGTAAGAAAACCAACCGTGCTGGTTTCGCGTGGCAGCACCTCGCTGTAGGCGGGCACCAGAAGCACGTCATCGTAGGTGAGTGCTTCAAATAAAAACTTAGAGGGGTCGTGTGCCATGGCAAATAAGATTACGATTCATCATTTGCCGGGCAAAGCTAACCTTAATTGGTTTACCAACCAATGGATGGGTGTTAAGGATTAGAACGGGATTTTTGCAAATCCTTCCTTTTCCAATAAAGCCTTTTAAATTTGTTGCATGAAAAAATTAAATATCCTGATTCTATTGGTGATTGGCTTCGCACTTTCTTCATCGGGGCAAAGCCAAACGGGCAAAGCCTCCTTCTATGCCGATAAATATGAAGGCCTGCCCACGGCAAACGGAGAAAAGTATAGAAAAAATAAACTTACGGCAGCCCACAAATCGTTGCCCTTTGGCACGCAGGTGCGCGTGACCAACATGGCCAACGGCAACACGGTGGAAGTGGTGATCAACGACCGGGGACCGTATGTGGACGACCGCATTATTGACTTGTCGTGGGCCGCAGCCGAAGCCCTTGCCTTTACCCATCAGGGGCTGGCCGATGTGAAATTGGAAATCGTGGATGCAGGAGATGGCAAATCAAAATCGCAGCCGGTAACCATCGACAATGTGTCTGTTAATGAAGATGAGTATTACGATTTCGAAATTTCAAGTTTGGAACCTAAAGGTTTTGGTATTCAGATAGGTACGTTCCAGGAGTTGGTGAATTTAATGCGCCTGTCTGAAAACTTGAAAGGCTCCTACAAAAAGAAAGTGACTGTTCAAGTTAAGATTTTGAATGGCGTTAAATTTTATAGCCTCATCATTGGGCCGTTCTCAAGCCGCCCCAAAGCCGAAAAATTTTACCCGGAGGTGAAGAAAAAATATCCAGGATCTTTTGTGGTGGATTTTGGGAAGTTGTGACTACTACATTCGCGGCCGTGTCGTTCGCCCCTTTATGTTACACAACTCTTCACAATACAGTCGTGGGGCAGGCATTTTTCATTGCCTTCTTTCACCACCTACAACTACACTGAGCCTACACTTTGTATGTGGGATGTATGTGAGGCCAGGCAACCCGCCAGACGGGGAGGTGTGTGCGATTTAGTTACTCTATCTTTGTAGCATTGACCCTCTGTTGCAGTTCTTGAATTCGCATTATTAATGCTGTAAAATTTAAGGGCTTACCATAAATCATATTTTCGGCCATAGTTTGATAGTCTTTTTCCCAGTCCTTCAAAATTTCGGCTGGTGGAATTATTTTTATTTTGTCTGGAATGTGATTTGAATAGTCGAGTCCACGAAGTGCATTGAACTTTTCTCTATGGCTAACTATTCCTTGATACAGTTTGGTGTCACCAATGGCAGCCTTTCCATGTACTGTGTCCATTAGCCTTTCCAAGTCATATAAATGCCTGGATAATCTGTTAACCCGAATTTTAGTTGCCTCTTGTGAGAACTCTTCATGCAATAGAAAAATTTTTTCCAAAAATGTTCTCTGTGGCAAAACAGTCTGCACACTAAAAGATTCACTCGCAAAAGGTTGATTGGAAAAGTTTGTGCTGATGATTGAATTTATCTCCCTTTTTTCACTTGGCTCCATTAAAGATCGTGAGCTGATCTCAATTAGAATCCGTTGTGGTAAATACTCAGATTTGTCAAGAACTGAATTGTAGTGGATTTCAACAACCTGTGGATCTTTATCTGAATCATTTATTGGCTGGGCATTTAGCTTGCACTGGTTAATTGCATTCCATTCTGTGAACTTACTTTTTAAGTCCGCTAGAAAATTGATCGAGATGAATTCACAAGATTTTTTTCTCAGATTCTTGATCTGATTTTTACTAATGTCACCATCAAAGCCAAAGAATTTCCTATCAATGGCTAAATCAATGTCTTCAGAAAATCGCTCAATTAAATTCCATCCTTTACTTAGTGATGTTCCTCCTTTGAATACAAGGCTGTCTGAATATTTCAAGTCAAACGAGGCTCGTAATGACATTGTAACCCACCAGTCCTTTTCTATGGCTATGGTGGGAAGTCCTGTACTATAACTAACCTGGTTTAATATTTCAATTCTCTTTTCCTTAGGTAGGTTTAACCAAGTTGTGTTCATATATCTCTTACAGATTTAATAAGAATTTTGTTTATCCAGGCAGGAGCAAGCTTGGCATCATGCAGGATATTCTCTTTCTTTTCTTTTCTTAATATCTCATCTAATTTGATAAGCGTATCATTGTCAACTTTCTTTTGTCCAATACTTTTTAAAGCCTGGATAACAAGACGGCTGATCTCCCCTTTGGCCATTAGATTTTTAGGGCTTGTTTTTTTAAAGGTGATATTTTGTTTACCTACCTTAACGCTACGGGGTGCGCCATCTGTTAGAAAGACTGCATTGAGCGGAACCTGTGTTGATAGACCAAGTTTATTTAGTGCCTGCACTCCCGTTGGGATTATTCGGGCTCTGTCTCTTTTGGCAATGGCTTGTGTTATTTCCTCTATACCAGGAAATAGTACCCCAAGACTGCTGTCGGTTTTAGGAAACAGATATATTCCATGCGAGAGTCTAACAAGTATCTTCTTTTCGTTTAGCCTGAATAGGGCTTTATTAATTGTCTGAGGACTTCCTAGGTCCAAGAAATCATCAGCAAAAAGTATCCTTCCTTTTTCAAGACCCTGAAGTTTTTCAAATACCTTGTTTTCAACCAATAGCCTTTCCATTATTTTTAATTCGTCCGAAATTTAGTAAATATTTCGGACTAAATACGGCTCGCCCAGTCTCGCAATATTTTCAGGCAAGTCGTTTAAACAAGCCCCAGACAAAAACCTCCCTAAAACTATTATTCAAAAAAAACCATTTTTTTGACTCAAAAACACAACAGCCAAATTTATTTTT
>JANOQB010000317.1:0-7351 GCA_031422215.1 Cytophagales bacterium
GTCATTTGAGGAATGAGGTAGTGGCTGTCGTTGATCTTGCGGGTTAGTTCAGGGAACTGTGCACAGTCACCAATAAAATCAGACCGCATGGTGATGGCTACATAGATGGGTGAGTCCTCGTAGTTGACGGCTTCCATCAGTAGGTTGATGAAGGCAAGCGATTCGTTTACCGAGTTGGGATCGGTGCTGTCCTTGAAGCGGAAAAGTTCTTCAAACTGATCCACTAAGATCAGGTAATTGATATCGTCTTTTCTCCTTGATTGTTGGATGGCTTCCACCAAACCCAGCGAACTGCTACGCAACAGGGTGGAGACAATCGTGCGTTTTATTTTCTTGTCTTCGGCATCGGCATTGTTGTAGTCGCGCGAAGTTTTCAACAGCGATTCAGATAAGTTGTCAATGGGGCCTGCACCGGGGCGCGTTACCACTACTTCCCAGTTGGGGCTGCTATCGGTAAGGAACCCTCCGTAAAGTATGGGTAGCACTCCGCAATAAATGAATGAAGACTTACCACTTCCTGAGGGGCCAATGACACCTACAAACCGGCTCTTCGAAAGTTTGAGCAGCACTTCATCGCTCTGGCCTTCGCGGCCAAAGAACAAATGGCTTTCTTCAATTTTGAATGGCCGCAGTCCGGGAAATGGATTCTCAATCCCCGTAAGGGTTGGCATTCCGTCATTTTCTTCTACGATCTGGCTCATAACTTTTATGCGTTAAATTCTTGTAAAAAGGTTTTCAGATTTTCCATCGACCTGTTTGTGTCTCCGGAAATGATAGTAAGGTTTTGGTTTTTGAAGGTATCGAGATTGGGGTTGCCGGTGGCGAGCAGGGCTTTGCCTTTAATGGGTTTCTTGCGTCCGAAGCCGGGGGCTTTGAGCAGGTCCAGCACTTTCATGCGCACCCATTGGTCGTTCACTTTTCCTTTGAAGATGATGGCTCCGTCAAAGTTGCGCAGGTTTTCAATATGACGTTTGCGCACTTCCAACAGTTCGCCTTCAAAGGCGGGGCTCAATACTTTTATGCCTGATTTTTCCAGCACGTCTTTATACGGTTGCACTTCGGTGTCATCGATTTTATCATGCACCAAATAAATGCATTTGCCACCGGAGTCTTCCAAAGTTTTGCGGTCCTGCGATTCGAGCAGCTCTTCGCGCACCACGTTCTTAAAGTCTTCCAATGGATTCTGTAGGATCTCTGCGCCTTCCTGTGCTTCGGTATCGCGTTTAAGTGTCTCTATAAATGCCTTTTGTTTGTCGCTTGCGTTTTTCAGGTTTTGGGCTATCCAAATCAATCTTGAAAAATCGCTCTTGCTCTTTCTTTTTGCCACCGAAATTTCTGCCGCAATTCTGTTCTGGATATCCACTATGGAGCGATCGGAACCTTCGGGTATTTCTCCATAGGCACTGCCCACTAAATGTATGGAAAGGCTGCAATCTTCCAAGTCCTTTCGCACGGCACGTTCCACTTCTTCCAGTTGGGTGGGCAATGTGTTTTTTGGAAGCACAATGTATCCATGGCGCTGAAGCTCGCGTTTGATAATGTTGCGCTGCACAGATATGTCGTGGCCTGTTTCGGCAAGGTAAATTGTTTTGCGCCTGTAAATATTTTTTACTTCCACCTTCAACTCTCCTTCCTTCATGATCAAGAGCGCCTCGTGAATGTCGTAGGCAAGGTCAACCATCTTCATCCAGTATTGCTTCTCGGCTTCCTGGCTAAAGAAGTCGGCATATTCCTTCAAGGTTCCTGTTTCTGAATCGAGTTGGTACATTTCGTACCCGATCATGTCGCGGAGGCGTGGAGGTTGTTCTTGTGCCGTGAGCGGAGATTTCACCACTTTAAAAACCCTGTTTATCTTGGAATCGGAGGAGGCCTTGTAGAACGTCTCAATATTGTCTAAGCACCGGCCCGATTGCACGAACTCTTTGGTGAGGATGGCCACTAAGATGGCCGCGTTGTTCAGGGCAGGCGAGGTGGCTGTATCAAATTCTGATTTCAATACCACATTCGGTTTTGAGCCAAGCACCTGGAAGAGCATAAGCTCCAGGAATTTTTTGAACTGAGTGACCCAACCGAGGTCATTTTTTTTGGTTGTTTCGTTGTCCTTCTCTGCAAAGGTTATCAACACATCAATATCAAATGCCATGGCGGTAAAGTTTATGCAAATTGTTTGGTTCCTTTTTCGGTAATATTATGAATGAGCCCTTGGGCAAGTTCGTGGTGATTGGCCAATACGAAATAAAAGTCTGTAAGGTTGATTTTAAAAACCACCGTGCGCACAGCAGCCGTCACTTCGGTGATGATAGGAGTAGGGCCTTCCTGAAAGAGGTCTCCAAACACATCGCCCGGCTTCATGGTCGCCACTTCCTGACTTCCATTTTTGAGAACGGCTTCACCATGCGCCATGATCAGGATGGGCATGTCGGTAGTTTCCGTGATGGTCATTTTTTCTCCTGCCTTGAGCACAACCGGAAATATTCTATCCGACAGATCGCTCAACACTTTTCCCTGGATGCGGTCGAACACTGGTATTTTTTTTATCAGCATCACCATCTCTATAAAGAGGAAGAATCCGTCATCGAGCCCGTCCAACAATTGGTTGCTTTCAATGGCCGAATCCAGAAATCGCTTGTCGCGATAAGGAAGACGCTCGGATATGGTTTGATAGGCTTTTCTGTCTTTGTTGTAAATGACCCACGCAGTGGTTTCTTGTATGAGTTTGTCGTTGTTGAACATCTGACTGATAAGGCCCCGGCTCACCCGGAAGTCAGGCATAAAGGCAGTGGCATATACGGCACACACTTTCGTCCACCGGTTGTTAAAATTGAAATCGCGGTTGAGGATATAATTGACAACCTGAACAGGATTGTAACTTTCGCGCGGAAAATAAACACGGAGTTTTTCAAGTTTGTCTTTTGTCTGGCTGTCGTCAAGCAAGGGCACCAGCTTCGGCTTCATATCCTGATCGATAAACAGGTCAAGCAATTCCATGGCATACTGTACGCTGTCTGGTGTTCCTGTTTCTACATTTTCCTTTACCAATTGCACGGATTCCGGATCGTATAAAAGCGACAGCAACAAAGTAAGGTGATCGTAGTTGTCCCGAACCTCTTCCTGCAGTGCTTCCTTGAGGAAACTGAAATGTTTCTCATCGGGCAATTCGTCCAGGGCAGCAAGATTCCAAAGCGTCTTGCTCATCTCGGTGTCAACCAAATCTTTCACGGCCAATTCCTCGCGGCCCGTTGCCTTATAATTTATGTACCGAAGGGAATACAATATTTGTTTTACGATGCGCTTGTCTGGGTAATCGATTTTTTTCCAAAGCATTTGTAAGCTTTCCTTGCCGGGAATGTGCCCCATGATCTGGATGAGCTTGAGCATGACCAGGTCGTTCTGTCCCGATTTGTGAAAGGCTGCTTCCAGATAAGGGAGCACCGGTTCGCCTGCTTCTTTTAAGGCGGCCGAAGCTTGATGTGCGTAAAGAGTGGATGACAATAATTCGATAAGCACGCTCCAGGTTTCGGGTTTTTTCACTTTGCGGGCGGTAAGCAATGCTTCAGTGCGCACCTTGGGGTCGGGGTCGCGCATTAACTCAAGCAGAATGAAAATTGTTTTTTGGTTGGTGAGTTTTCGCATCAGCTTCGCAGCCAGCATCCGGTCAGTTTGCTTTACCGATTTGCTTAGTTTCATCAGTTTCTCTGTCGAAATTGAAAGCAGGTCACTGTCCTCGGCCGAGCCTGCCGCTTGCAAAGCCAACCCTTTAATTTCATTGGTGTCCCCAGCCTGAATGCCAAGTTGTTGCATTTTTTCCGTGGCAAATTGCTTTACCCTTTTCAGTTTGCTGTTGGCCAATTCAAGAATGGAAGTTTCAAACAGGGCAGGCTCTAATTTCTCCATCAGCTTTAGCCCATAGATCACCTTTTCTTCTGCCGAACTGCTCACCTCTTTTTCCAGTACACTGTCCATCGTGTATTCTTTCACAATGTGGCCCTTCACGGCAGATTTATTTTTTATCAAGGAGTCTTGCAGCGTCTCCCGATAACCATTGTACATACGGCTGGTTGTAAAATACCAGATCACCAATACAGGCAACGTAAAGAGTGTGATTGACAACACATTGAACACCTCGAACTGGTTGATTAGCACGATCAGCCCTCCCGCCACAGCACTCGCCAGCGCGGTCACAAACCCCTCAATTTTTGTTTGTGCATCTATGTTGATGGATTTATCAATGGGCACATAATAGAATTTGAAGGTGGGAGAGTCTAATGCTTCCCGTAAGGAGTTGATGAACAGCTTGCTCATGGCCACTGCGATAAAGAAAAAGACAATGGAGCTTTTTTCACCGGTTGTAACATCGTAACCAAAAACCCATCCCAGGCCCAGGGCTGCTACCGTGAATATGATGAGGAGTGCGGGGTTGACAATAAGAGAAACGCGCAAGCCGTAATCCTGATTTAGCCTGTCGGTGGCAAACGTGCTGAACAAGAAACTGAAGATAACCACCGTTGCCTCAAAATAACTGAGGAAGTAAGGAAGCTCGGTATTTTCAAATTGGTGGGTAGTGGCGTTGAAGAATGAATAATCCACAAACCGCAATGCCACCATAGAGACAATGATGAACAGCGACATCATCATAATATAGCGGTTGCCCAAAAACTGGGCTATCGAAATCTTCTTGATGTCTTTTTCCGATTTGATAACGGCACGGCCTTTTGTAAGGTATTTGCTTGCCAGCACAATAAAGAGCAATAGGTAAGCTATAATGCTCACCAATCCTATAGTATATAATGAAGATGTCTGCACTCCATTGGACAATAATATTGGGATTGTAAAGAATGCCAGAATGGAAGCAAGCATGGTGCCCAGGTCCACGCTGCCAATAATACGCTTGGCCACACGCACGTTGAACATGCGGTTGAAGGCACCCCAAAAAACAAGCTGTGTTATAAATGCGAAGGGAAGAATGAGTTGAAATCCAAAGCGGTAAAGGCTGTCCACATCTGTAACATACGGTTCTCCAAATTCAATGAAGGCTGTTAAGACAATGACCAATAGAAGATTGAAAATGGCAAGCCCAATGAATGAGACCCGGCCCTGCATGAAGTTGTACAGAAAGGTTACTCCCATGCCTATCAACCCGGAATAGGCCAATGCTTTGGGAAGTTGGAATTGCTCATCAAAATGGAGAAGGAACAGTGACTGGGAGGCCACGGCAACCGTTGCCAAAAAGAGCCCCATAAAGAAACTCATGATCAAAAGCAGCGAAACGGGGCCGGTTTCATCAGGCTCCACATCGAGCATTTTCCATATCCTTTCAAGCATAGGTGTGGGTTTGTAACTTCAATTTTAATCTTTTATTAGTAAATTCCAATTAAATCTAAAGGTTCATTTCAAAAGTTTTAATGGCTGACTAAGAGGATTCTAAAGATTCAAGGTTACTAATCGGGCATTTGCAATCTTTGTTTTGAGCATTAACCTGCAACGGGTGCACTACATAAATGCAATCTCAAGCAAAGGCGCAGAGACGCAAAGTTTGCTTTGACTTTCTTTCACTTTGCGGTCTTAGTGTGTTTGAGCCAGCCTTGCCGTTAGGTAGGTGAAAAATCGAGCGTTTGCAATTTGTCATACACTTCATCCAACTTACACCATAAATGGAATTTCAAAATTCTCTTACTTTTGTGCCGCACAAACTAAAACCAGGGCAAATGAATCTATTGGATTTTGAAAAGCCCATCGCAGAACTGGAAGGAAAGCTTGCCGATATGAAGCATCTTGCTAATGATAGCGATGAGGCGGTAAAGAATGCAATCCAGGCGTTGGAGAATAAAATCAACGACCTGAAAAAGGAAACATTTGAAAACCTTACCGGTTGGCAACGGGTGCAGCTTTCGCGCCATCCCGACAGGCCCTATACATTGGATTACATTTACGAGATCACCACCGACTTCATTGAACTCCATGGCGATCGAACCGTGGGTGACGATAAAGCCATGATTGGGGGATTGGGATCCATTGATGGCCAAACCTTTATGCTGATAGGCCAGCAGAAAGGCCGCAACACTAAACAGCGACAGATAAGAAACTTTGGAATGGCCAACCCAGAAGGCTACCGCAAGGCATTGCGACTGATGAAGATTGCAGAAAAATTTAACAAACCCATTATCACTTTCATCGATACACCAGGAGCTTTTCCAGGGCTTGAAGCAGAAGAGCGAGGACAAGGTGAGGCTATCGCACGCAACCTGAAAGAAATGTTCATGCTCAAGGTTCCGGTTATTTGCATTGTGGTTGGAGAAGGTGCTTCGGGTGGGGCATTGGGCATTGCCATTGGCGACCGGGTGCTTATGTTGGAAAACACCTGGTACTCGGTTATATCACCGGAATCCTGTTCCTCAATTCTTTGGAGAAGTTGGGATTTTAAAGAACAAGCTGCTGAAGTTTTGAAACTTACTGCCAAAGACATGCTGGGCAATAAATTGATTGACGGAATTATTAAAGAACCACTCGGTGGTGCACACACCGATGTGAAAGCCATTGCTGCCGAAGTAAAGAAAACCATCCTTCAAAGTTTTCACGAACTCTCCAAGCTTTCACCCGAAGAACGGATCAACCAGCGCATTGATAAATTCTGTGCGATGGGTGTGGTGAAGGGGTAGAGTTGAATGCCTTGCCCGCCAATTGGAAACAATCTATTCCACTCAAAGGAATATAATGCAGCCTGACCCTCGTTAACGTTTATTTGTCTTTTTATTGAACAGTTTATATCTTTAACTGTTTATCTATGTATTTAAGTTTAATACTATTGAAAACCAATACGTTATGAAAGTCCATTCGATTAAAAGTTGCTACCTTCGTGCGCGTGCTAAGGCATTTCTTTTGGCTGCTTCTGTGATCGGGTATATGGTACTCCGTCTATTTGTTGACGCAAATTAAATTGACATTACTTAAACAGTAGACAATCAAGGAGTTTCAACAGATCATCAGCATTTGATGTTCCGTGTTACCACATAATAAACCTATATCTTAGGTTTAAGGCCACAGCCTAAATTCATTTCAATTTCTTACTAGCTATGTCCGTTTCAATTTTGATACTTTTACGGACTAAATTCTTTTACTCATGGGCTTTCGGAAATGGGCGTTAACGCTGATTGTTTTTTTTCCCCTTTTCGCATTTTCACAAAACCAGGATTCGCTCCGGCAAGTGATCTACAAGCAAGCTCTCAAGAAGTTTGCTGATAAGGATTGGGCCGAAACACGATACGTCTGCCACGAGTGGAAAGAGGCTTCTGCCGATTTTGAAAAGCTATTGTCTGCTGACAGGAGCGATACAGAATTATATCAAAAGATAGGA
>JANOQB010000318.1:0-1942 GCA_031422215.1 Cytophagales bacterium
AAGCACTCGGACGAAACGCCATTAGTGAAGAAAAGAAAAAAAACCTGTGGCTGATTTTTCTCGGCCAGTTTACCAATGTGCTCGTGTACCTGCTAATTGTTGCAGCCGGATTATCTTTTTTCTTTAAGGAATGGATTGATGGTGGTGCCATACTAGCTGTGATTTTAATCAATGCGATTATCGGCTTCTATATGGAGTACCAGGCCGAGCGTTCTATGGAGGCCTTGAAAAAGCTATCCATACTTCCGGCCAAAGTTATTCGCAATGGAGCAACAACAGAAATAAACGCAGAAGAACTTGTTCCTGGTGATTTAATATTTCTTGAACCCGGTGACATGGTTCCCGCTGACGGTATGATTTTTCGACCTTCGCAACTTCAGGTGGATGAGTCAGCTTTAACAGGTGAATCTCTTCCTGTAGAAAAGAAAGTGGGTCAAGTGGATGAGGGGACTATCCTGGCCGAACGAACCAACATGCTATACAAGGGCACTTTTATTACAAAAGGAAATACACGCTCTATTATTACAGGCACAGGTATGACCACCGAGCTTGGTAAGATTGCCAGCCTGGTACAATCAGCCGAACAGGCTGCAACACCGCTTGAGAAAAAGTTGGAACAGTTTAGTAAAAAGCTGATCATCGTAACGGTAGTCTTGGTCATCATCATATTATTTGTGGGCCATTTAAACGGAAAAAAGATTCTGGATATGATGGGAACAGCTATTGCTTTGGCCGTAGCGGCTGTGCCCGAAGGGTTGCCCATTGTAGCCACATTAGCCTTGGCACAAGGCATGCTTAAAATGGCCAAGCATAATGTGATTGTAAAAAGACTTTCTGCCGTTGAAACGTTGGGCGGAACCGATGTGATTTGTACGGATAAAACAGGAACATTAACACAAAACAAAATTGAAGTAAACCTGATTGCAACACCCACTGGAAAATTTGATACAAGCAATTCGAAGAAAGTAGATAACCAGGATGCCTCTTTTCAGCACATCCTAAACTCGTCAGTTTTGTGTAATACGGCTTCCCTGGGCAAAAATGATAAAGAGACCGGTGACCCACTTGAAATAGGGCTACTCAAATTTTCCCAACAACAAGGATCAAATATCGAAACGCTAAGAAAGGAAAACCCCGTGGTAAAAGAAGAACCTTTCTCTTCCGATACAAAAATCATGGCCACCCTGCATCGCACCAGTGATGGACATAGAGTATATGCAAAAGGAGCCACGGAAGAACTCGCTAATCATTGCACGCTGATAAACGACCAGACAGGAGAACATGAATTTGACGCAACACTCAAAGCAGCCTGGTTGGCAGAGTCTGAGACGTTGTCTGCTTCCGGTCTTCGCGTACTTGCTGCTGCCACCAAAACTTCTGCTGCGGATGAAAAGAGCCTGTCAGAAAATTTAGTATTCCTTGGCCTTATCGGTATGATTGATCCGCCACGCGAAGAGGTTTTCGCTGCTGTACAAGAATGTAAAGCAGCGGGTATCAAAGTTATCATGATCACGGGCGACCATCCCTCAACCGCACAAAATATAGGACGCAAACTCGGCATCATCAATGACAAAGATAACCGCGTGATGATCGGCAAAGAAATGAATGAATACGCGAGCCTTAGCGAAAGCGAAAAAGATTTGTGGATCAGCACATCGGTGTTCGCTCGTGTCAGTCCTCAACAAAAACTGGACTTGGTAAGCGTGTTGCAAGATCGAAAACACATAGTAGGCATGACCGGAGATGGTGTGAACGATGCACCTGCCCTTAAGAAAGCGGACATCGGAATAGCCATGGGATTACGCGGAACTCAAGTGGCGCAAGACGTTGCAGACATGGTACTTAAAGATGATTCATTTTCTTCTATTGTACTTGCTATCCGGCAAGGCCGCATCATTTTCGAAAACATACGCAAGTTTGTTATCTTCCTTCTTTCCTGTAA
>JANOQB010000319.1:0-2070 GCA_031422215.1 Cytophagales bacterium
ATTTAATATCGTTGCCTGAATGTCGAAGGAGTCAACTTTTCCGCTCACCACACTGTAACCTATTTCGTCCGTTTCTCCATACGCTGTGCCGCCTTTTATTCCGCCACCGGCCATCCAGATGCTGAATGCCTCCGCGTGATGGTCTCTTCCTTTGAACGGCATTTTTTTTCCTTCGCGGTTTTCCTGCATGGGTGTTCGTCCAAACTCCGAGCCCCAGATCACCAGCGTTTCATCCAATAAGCCGCGCTGTTTTAAATCAAGTATCAAAGCGGTGATGGGCTTATCCACTTTGCGGCATTTGTTTACCAACCCAATGTCCACCGCGTTGCCTGCCGAGTCGCCATGGGCATCCCATCCCCAATCGAAAAGTTGAATGAAGCGTACGCCCTTCTCAACAAGTTTTCTTGCCAGCAACACATTGTTGGCAAAGTTGGCCTCGCCTGGTTTTGTGCCATACATCTCGTGAATGTAGGCAGGCTCATCGTTTATGTTCATCACTTCCGGAACAGATATCTGCATCTTGAAAGCCATCTCATACTGCGCAATCCGCGACAGCGTTTCCGGGTCTTTATATTCTTCGTATTGCTCTTTGTTTATTTTATTGATGGCATCGATGGAAGCTCTTCGCAAATCCCTGTCCATGCCGTGCGGGTCTTTGATAAACAAAACAGGATCACCTTCGCTGCGGCACTGCACACCTTGATATACGCTGGGAAGAAACCCACTGCCCCACACGCTCTTGCCCGCATCGGGATTGTTGCCGCCCGAAGTTAGCACGACAAAGCCCGGAAGATTTTTATTTTCGGAGCCAAGGCCATACGTAACCCATGAGCCCATGCTCGGCCTTCCCAACCGTGCCGTGCCCGTGTGCATCAACAATTGTGCGGGCGCATGATTGAACTGATCCGTGGTCACCGCATTTAATATGGCCATCTCATCCACCACCGTTGATAGGTGCGGAAGATTTTCTGACAACCACAATCCGCTTTTTCCATGCCGGCTAAATTTTGCCTGCGGTCCCAACATTTTTGGCACACCCCGTATAAACGCAAACTTCTTTCCTTCCAGCAGCGATGGCGGACAATCCTGCCCATCGAGTTTAGCAAGCTCTGGTTTGTAACTGAACAATTCCAACTGCGAAGGTGCTCCCGCCATGTGTATAAAAATCACCGACCGTGCCTTGCCGGGAAACATAGGTGGCCGTGGTGCAAGCGGGTTTGTTTCATCGAACAAAATAGTTGGTGCCGCTGACTGGCCCTCGCAACCAAACAAGGATCCCAACGCCAACGCACCCAATCCCATCGCGCTTTCTTTCAAAAAATGCCTGCGCGTGCGATTGTGCAACATCATTTGATCTGCTTCCTTCTGTAGTCGGTTATGGATTTTTTTTGGGGTCATGGCCGAAGGTGCGGTTATTTTTCTTTACAATCAAGGGCAAATGAGGTTGGGGTTTCGTAGTGGTACGCTTCGAAGCTGCTTCCTGTCCCACGAAACCAAACGTTGAACGAAGATAAAACTTTATATCAACTCGTCACGGCACCATTGCAGAAACATGCTGTTGGCAGCTGCCGCATTGCTCAAATTTATTTTTAATCCAAATCTTTATTCTTCCAACCAACTTTAACCTTGAGTGGTTTTCCGTCCTTACCAAGTTTTGGCGTCCCGTCTTTGTTAAACACACCGCCTTCATTGGCCCCTTGGCTAATTGCCTTTTCAAAGAAAACTACCTGTCGTTCTTCATCAGTCCTATACGATTGAAACTCCTTAACCTCTTTGTCTGATAACTTTATCTCAAAAGAAACATATTCGTCAGGTCCTACCAGTCTGGCCTCTGCGATATAAGTATCTTTATCGTAGATCGAGAACTTAAAATTCTTATCAGAAATGTCCTCCGGTTCAAGAGACTGTTTCTCATAATTATACTTCATCATCTTCATGATAAATTGAGCAGGCGCAGCTCGTTCAAAATTCAAATCAAAAGACATGTCACTTTCGCTCCGTGTCAAAGGTTCTTTACGTCTGGCGTACTCAAATTTCTTAGGCGTTTCTATTACACCCATTGCGTTCAAC
>JANOQB010000320.1:0-3858 GCA_031422215.1 Cytophagales bacterium
CCCGCTGTGCCCATGGATGGCGAAGAAGGTGTGAAGGACATGAAAATTATAGATGCTATTTTTCTTTCGGTGAAGACGGGGAAGAAGGTGGATTTGAAGTTGTAATGTTATGGAGGGTTGAAGGCCGTCACCTATCTCTGCAACACCCGCAGTTGGTTTCGCAGGCCAGAAAAGCTTGTCAGTTCCACACCCGTGCTCCCGATAAACATCTTTGCCTGTATCTTTACAGGTATCCTGTTTTCGTCATCCGAAATCCAGCATGTGATTGAATTTTCCCCATCAAAGATTTTGTTGTCGGGCATGATCGGAATCAATTTATGGCAGGGTATCACACCAATTTTAGTGTGCACCTTGTCTTTGCCGGAATAAATGATCCTAAACTTGTATGGGGTATCCTCAAAAAAACCGGAAATGGTCAAAGTATCACCTTTCCTGTATTTCGAAAAATCGACAACCCGTAAGTATAGAAAGCCACCAACCATGTCGCGCACATTGTCAGGGGTAGTATAAAATTTAGGGTCACCATAAATGCCCGTCTCCTTATCAGCCACCCTAACTTCAGCCTGAAGCTTGTCGTGATCATAGCGGATAATCTCATCCTTGCTGTAGTTGCCTTCCCTGATTTTTCTGTACGATACATGAGTGACCAGTGCGGCTGTATCGATATAGGCACCCCACTGATCTTTAACTTTCGTTATCCAGGAAACAAACCCGAGCGTTTCGCCATAGCCATCCACCTTGTAGCAAGGGCGGGAGTTCATGCTGAATATTTTCTTCTCAACAATAGTAGATGCCTTTCCCACCGTGAAGAACCCGAAGTTTACCCGGTAATTCAATACCTCTCCGGTGCCAAAGCTGGTGTTTTTGATAGGGACAAAGTCTTTCTTCTGAGCAACGGTAAACGATGCGAGGACCAACACAATCACAAGACCTTTAAAAATGTTCATGCTTTAAAAATAATTACGCGTAGTTGGAATGACAAAGCGTGTGCCAAGCCCTAAGCCGACACATTGTTTTCACGCAAGGCATCGTTCAAAGAAGTTTTTTTATCCGTGCTTTCTTTGCGGGTGCCAATGATCAAAGCACAAGGAACCTGATATATCCCAGCAGCAAATTGCTTGGGGATTGTTCCCGGTATCACTACTGATCTAGGAGGCACAAACCCTTTGTATTCAATGGGTTTAGCTTGTGTCACATCAATGATTTTCGAGCTTGCTGTAAGCACCACATTGGCGCCCAGCACGGCCTCTCTGCCCACCCTCACTCCTTCTACCACAATGCAGCGCGAACCAACAAAAACATTGTCTTCAATGATAACAGGTGCAGCTTGAATCGGCTCAAGCACTCCGCCCAAGCCAACCCCACCGCTCAGGTGCACATTCTTTCCAACTTGGGCACAACTCCCCACAGTTGCCCAGGTGTCCACCATGGTACCTTCATCAACATAAGCCCCAATGTTTACATACGAGGGCATGAGTATCACACCTTTATTGATAAAGGAGCCATACCTGGCAATGGCATGTGGCACCACCCTTACGCCCAAGTTTTTGTAATCTTTCTTCAAGGCAATTTTATCGTGAAACTGAAACGGGCCAACTTCAATCACTTCCATTTGCTGGATGGGGAAGTATAGGATCACTGCTTTTTTTACCCATTCATTTACCCGCCAGCTTTCACCATCCGGCTCTGCCACACGAAGCTTTCCTTTGTCCAACTGGTCCACCACTTCACGCACCGCAGATTGGATTTCCGATGACTTCAACAACTCCCGGTCGGTCCAGGCTTTTTCAATTAATTCTTTCAGTTCCATTAATATCCTATTTTTAAACCGGGTTGCAAGTAAATGAAAAAACAAAGAATAGTCCTCGCTTCAGTTCTTAAACCAGTGGATGATGTGCGCATGCTCGAGAAAATTGGCAAGTCTCTTTCTGCTAACACAGGGCATGATATTTTTATCATAGGTTATCCATCCAAGGCACCGGTGGCCGATCCTAAAATCACCATTATTCCGCTTCCAGCATTTGATCGGTTGAGCCTGAAAAGGATTTGGATGCCCATTCTCATCCTTAAAAAAGTATATAAACTAAAGCCAGAGATGGTCATAGTCAATACCCATGAATTACTGATAGTTGCGATGTTGATCAGAATATTCTTTGGTTGCCGGATTGTGTATGATGTTCAGGAAAATTACTGGCGCAACATTCTTTATACGGATGCTTTTTCACCTCCCATTCGCCCATTGATTGCAGCCTGGGTACGGCTTAAAGAATCAGTGCTTTCGCCATTCATTGATCTGTTCTTCCTGGCCGAAAAAGGGTTCGAAAAAGAAATGAAATTCTTTGGGAAGCGATACGTGATCCTTGAAAACAAAAGCCTGCTGCATCCTGCGTTTGTCCGGTTGAAATCAGAAAGAACCATCCAATTGCTTTTCAGCGGAACCATCAGCGAAAGCACAGGAATATTTCAGGCGATAGGCCTGACAAGTTCATTGCACCAACTTGATCCGTCAGTAAGGCTAAACATTATTGGTTATTGCTCGCTGCCCTCAACCCTGCTCAAGGTTAAGAAAAGCATAGCGGGCAAACCCTTTATCACCATCACCGGTGGCGACCAACTTGTGCCCCACTCCCAGATAATTTCCTCTATCGCCACCGCAGACTTTGGAATACTTTATTACCCAGCTAGCCAACACACCGAAAACAAAATTCCCACCAAGCTGTACGAGTATCTATCGGCCCGGCTTCCCATCCTTATCCAAAATCATCGACCGTGGACGGAACTATGCCTGCCATGCCATGCGGCCATCCCCATTGACTTTACCTTGCCCTTTGATGCCCCTGCCCTGCTTAAACAAATGGAACAGGCTGATTTCTATACCTCCGCGCCCAAAGATGTGGATTGGCTTTCGGAAGAAAAAAAACTTCTCGCTTCAATAAAAAATATTTCATATTAAAAATATTTTTTAGACTAATCTAAACTTTATACATTTGGACATTGCCACGTCCATCATGCTAAGCCTCACCGAAGAAAATTACTTAAAGACCATCTATCATCTTTCTGCCGGAGGATCAAAATCCGTGCTCACCAACGAACTGGCGGAAGCCATGAGCACTAAAGCGGCATCTGTCACCGATATGATCAAAAAACTATCGGCCAAAGATTTTATAAGCCACGAAAAATATTACGGTGTGAATGTTACCAACAAAGGAAAGGCAGAGGCCCTAGTGGTAATACGCAAGCACAGACTTTGGGAAACTTTCTTGGTTCAAAAGCTCGGGTTTACCTGGGATGAGGTACACGAAGTAGCAGAACAACTGGAACATATCAACTCTTCGCGCCTTATCGAAAAATTGGATGAGTTTCTGGGATACCCAAAAGTGGACCCGCATGGAGACCCCATACCCGACCATAAAGGAAAAATTAAGTTGGTGCCCCAGGTGCCGTTAGATCAATTGCGTCAAGGGTATGTGGGAAAAATTGCTGCGGTAAAAGATTCCGACTCAAACCTTTTAAAATACTTAGACAAGATAGGAGCCAGGCCAGGGGTAAATGTAAAAATATTGGGCAAAGAGGAATACGATGGATCCATGGAAATTTTGATTGAAGACCATCGGGTATTCATTTCAAGCGAAGTTTCAAAAAACATTTTAGTGTCAGAATGATATGAGGGAACGGGAAATTTCTAGAAAATCATTAAGCGAAGTTCATGCCTCGGTAGACGCCACCAATCGCAAGGGCTGGAGAAAACTTTTTGCCTTTATGGGCCCGGCCTATCTTGTTAGTGTAGGCTACATGGACCCCGGCAACTGGGCCACCGATATTGCCGGGGGCAGTCAGTTTGGGTATAAATTGATTTGG
>JANOQB010000321.1:0-10078 GCA_031422215.1 Cytophagales bacterium
ATTGAACAGTGTAAAGCGCAAACCAAAATTCGCGTAAGCTCCATAGCTGTTACCAGTGAGTCTTTGTGGCTTTAGTGCAGTTTCATTCACCGTATTAAACACAGGCTGGTTGGGGTCTCGGTTCAAAAATCCCACGGTATCAATTCTGCTGCCAGTGATGGTTCTGAAATTTGCGTTCAACTTGTCTAAGCTTCCGTTGACACCAAGGTTCAATAAAACAGTGGGTGAATAATTTGATGTGGCCTGTTGGGTTGCATTGCGAAAAAGCTCTTGGCTGATGTACTGGTTTTTCAAGTTTGTGTTGGAGCTGATCATCTTATCGCGCAAATCTTCATAGCGGTACTCTTCATTTTCGAAAGGAAGTATATCGGTAAGTTGGTAGGTTTTATTGATATTCTCGTTGAGCAAGAGATTGAGATCGCGCATAGCGTTTTTCAAAAAAATCTGTTGCTGCAAAACACTGGCTGAATCGGTGAGGTAATTGTTTTGCTCTTGCAGCACATCAAAGGTAATGGCACCTCCCAATTCCTTCCTAAGCTTTACATAATCATAACGCTCTTTCGAAAACCCTCTGTTTTTGATCAGCACCTGAAGCTGTTCTTTTTGCAACAGCACACCGTAGTAGCCCAGGATAATCGCCTGCACGGTATTCTCCATCACAAACTGCGCATTGCCACTGCTCAATTCTTCGAGCTTTTGCAAGCGCTGTTTGGAAAGGCGCACAAAAAATCCATCGAATAACGTGAACTGCACATCCAACTGACCATTGATGTTATCAGAAATATTTCTGCCGGCAACGGCAAACGGGTTGGCGGGCTTGCGCTGCACTATGCTGTTGGGCTGGCCCCCAATCAAATTGATGGTGGGCATCATGCCTGCCTGGCCCCAGTTGTTATTGTTCTTGGCAACATCCAAACTCAGTTTTCCAATCTGAACATCAAAATTATTTTGCAACCCCAGTTGGATAGCGCGTGCCAAGCTTAGCGTGTCCTGTGCATTTGATATTGATATTGAACCAACAAAAAGGATGACAGCAAAAAAACGGTTCATAGAAAAAATAAAATTAAAACTTAATGACTGATGTTACGCTCGTGCTTTCTTTGTGCCTTAGTATCTTCTTGGCAAAGTGAGGCGCAAGAAATTTGAACCACTAAGGCACCAAGCCACAAAGCTTCACAAAGAAAAAACATTGAAATTTGGTTTACGCGTAACATCAGTTAATGAGTTGACACGTTCGCCTCTTTGCTGCTTACATACGAGTAAATTGCTGGGATCACATAAAGGGTAAGCACGGTGGCAAACGCCATTCCTCCAATTACTGCGATGCCCATCGATACGCGGCTTTCGGAGCCAGCACCCAACGCCAGCGCGATTGGCAAGATTCCAAGAATAGTGGAAAGGCTTGTCATAAGGATTGGGCGAAAGCGCGACTGGGCCGCTTCGGTTACAGCCTCCAACACGTTCTTGCCTTGTTCTTTGCGCTGGTTGGCGAACTCAACAATCAAAATTCCATTTTTTGTTACTAAGCCGATCAACATAATGATTCCGATCTGACTAAAAATATTTAGTGTTTGATTGAAATACCAGATCGATATCAACGCTCCGGCCAACGCAAGCGGCACCGTAAACATAATGATGAGCGGATCTTTAAAACTTTCAAACTGACCGGCCAGAATCAAATAGATGATGGCCAAAGCAATCAAGAAAGCTACGTAAATGCTGGACGAACTTTCTGAAAACTCGCGCGAGGCTCCATCCAAACTGGTGGTGTAAGATTCATCCAAAACTTCATCGGCAATGCGCTCCATCTCTTCGATGCCTTCACCCAACGCCACACCGTTGGCAAGTTGGGCACTTACTTTGGCAGAGGAGTAGCGGTTGAAGCGGAACAATTGTGGAGGGCTGCTGAGTTCTTCAAACGTTACCAAGTTGTCCATCTGGATCAACTCCGCTCTTTTGTTTTTTACATAGAGTGTTTTCAAATCCAACGGCTCATTCCGGTCGGCCCGCTCCACCTGCCCGATGATCTGATATTGTTTTCCATCCATGATGAAGTTGCCAAAGCGCGAACCACTAAGGCCAAGTTGAAGTGTCTGCGCAATGTCAATCACATTCACGCCCAGGTTGCGTGCTTTGTCGCGATCGATGGTGATGTTGATTTCAGGTTTGTTGAATTTTAAATCCAGATCGACAAAAGCAAATTTTGGGCTTGCGCCTGCCTTTGCCATAAATTCGGGCAATACTTTTTTTAATTTTTCAATCTCACCAGCTTGAATAACAAACTGCAGCGGGAAGCCGCCCCTGCGATCGCCAATGGTCTGTGCCTGGTTTATAAAAGTGCGGACACCAGAAAATTTGCGGGCCTTGGCAGTAATGTCGTCAACAATTTGTTGTTGTGTGCGGTCGCGTTCGCTTGGGTCTTTTAGTATTACCCGCACAAAACCTGCATTCACGCCACCCGATCCGCCCATACCGGGAGCCGTTACACTTATCATTCCCGCCTTTTCTGGAACTTCGTCACCTAAAAATCCGGTAAGCTCCTGCACATATTTGTCCATGTACTCATACGTGGCACCTTCCTGTGCCTGTGCCTGCAAACGGAATTCACTTCTGTCTTCCATAGGCGCAAGTTCGGAAGGCAAGGTTGTTCCCAATAAATAGATCAGTCCACCGGCTGCTGCAATGATCACGAAGGCCAACCACCTGAGTTTCATAAATCCTTGCAGCGATGAACTGTACGCAGCTGTGAGCCAGGTGAAGAAAGGTTCTGTTTTCCGGTACAGCCAGGGTTGCGTGGCCCTGCGTTTTAAAATCTTTGCGCTCATCATGGGTGTGAGTGTGAGCGACACAAAAGCAGAGATGGCCACTGCACTGGCAACCACCAACCCGAATTCGCGGAACAAACGGCCCGTTAGGCCCTGCAAAAAAATTACGGGCAAGAACACCGCCACTACCGAAACCGTGGTGGAGATAACAGCAAAATAAATCTCAGTGGATCCTTTCTTGGCGGCTTCTTGTGGGTCTTCCCCCTCTTCAATTTTTACATAAATGTTTTCCAGCACCACAATGGCATCGTCCACCACAAGGCCAATGGCAAGCACAATGCCCAACAGAGTAAGCACATTGATGGTGAAGCCAAGCAAGTACATGACGAAGAAGGCCCCGATCAATGAGATGGGAATGGTGGCGATGGGGATCACCGTGGTGCGCCAGTCGCGCAGGAACAAAAAGATGATGGCCAACACCAAACAGAAAGCGATAATGATTGTTTCCTCCACTTCAGAAATAGAAGCGCGGATATAATCGGTGGAGTCAAAACTCATTTGGTAAGAAACATCCGGGGGCAAGTCGCGCTGTATCTGGGCGAGCTTTACTTTCAGCCTGTCCGATATGTCGATGTTATTGGCACCGGGCTGCGCCACAATGGCCACGGCACATCCGGGCACACCGTCCCTTCGTAAAATCGTGCGGTCGTTTTCGGCACCCAACTTTGCATAGCCCACATCGCTGAACCGCACAATGTTGTCGCCATCTTCTTTAATGATCAAGTTGTTGAAATCTTCTTCGGACGTCAACCGGCCCATGGTGCGCACGGTCAGTTCGGTATTCTGCCCTTCAACACGCCCCGAAGGAAGCTCTACATTTTCGCGGTTCACAGCTTGTAGTACATCCGATGGGGCCAGCTTTAGCGAAGCCAATTTGATCGGATCCATCCATAGCCGCATGGAATATCTGCGCTGCCCCCAAATGTTGACAGAACTTACTCCGGGTATGGTTTGTATGCGTTCCTTAAAGTACAGCTCGGCTATGTTGGAAATTTCCAGCAGGTCTCTTTTGTCACTGCGAACAGTCAAGAAAATAATTGGGCTTGAATCGGCATCGGCTTTTTCTACACGGGGTGGGTCCACATCGGGGGGCAGGCGGTTGAGCGCGCCCGATACTTTGTCGCGCACATCGTTGGCAGCGGTTTCGAGGTCAACACCCAATTCAAACTCTACGGTGATGTTGCTCCTTCCTTCGCGGCTCACCGAGGTGATGGTGCGCACGCCCTGCACACCGTTGATGGCCTCTTCCAGCGGTTCGGTTATTTGCGATTCGATCACATCCGAATTGGCGCCCACATAATTTGACGACACGTTGACTACCGGTGGGTCCACGCTTGGAAATTCGCGCACGCCCAGAAATGAAAAACCGATGATCCCGAAAAGGATTATCGCTAAAGACATTACAATGGCCAGAACGGGTCTGTTAATGCTGGTGATGGATAAACTTGCCATAGTTGTATTTTTTTAATTTAACTCTTCAAGGGTTACGAGCACTTGAATAAGTTGCGATATTTTTTTTAACTCTTCAAGGGTTCTAAACCCTTGAAGAGTTGGTTGTCTTAATTCAATTTAGAAATCTGAATGCTCATTCCGTTGCGCAATTGCAAAATGCCAGTGATGAGCAACGTGTCGTTTGCTTTTAGCCCCGATAGTACTTCGAGAGAATTGGCCGTGCGGATACCTGTTTCAATAAAGACTTCTTTTGCTTTTCCGTTGTCGGCAATAAACACTTTTTTGCCAGCCTGTTCGGGTATCACTGCCTCGGTAGGAACCAGAATGGCATCGCTGACAGACTCCAGGATAAGCTCTACTTTAACAAACTGCCCTGGCAATAAGTTGCCGCCTTTGTTTTCCGCCAATGCCCTGATCTTCAACGTGCGTGTGGCCGGATCGATGCGGGGTTCGATGGCATATACTTCGCCTTCATAAATCTGAAGGTCGCTTTCAATAGTGAACCGTATTTTTTTTCCTGCCGCCACGTGTGTGCTGTAGCGGCCCGGCACAGCAAACTCAATTTTAGCAGGCGAAATATTGTATAGGGTGGCAATGGTTGTGCTGGGGGAAATGTACGCGCCCTCACTCACAAAACGCAAACCTATCACACCATCAAAAGGGGCTTGTATTTTCGACTTGTCAAGTTGTGTTTCAAGAAGCCGTATGTCGGCCACGGTTGTGTTCAGCCTATTCTGTGCATTGTCATACTCTTCCTGGCTGATGGCATCCTTTTCCAACAGTTTGCGTTGCCGGAACTCGTTGTCCTGATTGAGTTTGCGGTTATATTTTTGTTTTTCCAATTGCGCCTCAATCTCATCGGCATTCATTTGTATCAGCTTTTCGCCTTTGCGCACTGGCTTGCCTTCTTTAAAAAATATGGAAATTATTTTCCCCGACATTTCGCTTTTCAGTTCAAGCGATTCGTTTGGCAGCACCGAACCGGTCACGTTTAATTTGTTGTCGAGAGGTGCGGGTTTAACGATGAGCGCATCTACGGAGAGTTTGCCTCCACGCCCTCCACCTGGTGCCTGGCCGGGTGCGGGCTTGCCTGCATCACCGCCTTTAAATAAATTCAACTTGGGCAAGGCCACCAAAAATATAACGACCGCAACAACGCCAACGGTAATGAGAGTCTTTTTCATGGAGAAATAGAAAGTGTAGTAAACTTGAAACGTTTTTTAATTCATCGTGTTGAACCACTCATGTAATTTCAACACGTGAGGAACAATCAATTCTGATTCATCATTCTTGATCACAAAATCTGCCCGCTTATTTTTTTCTTCTTGTGCCATCTGATTTTTAATAATATTTTCTACATCGGCCCTGCTCCGTTGAGGGTCGCGTTGCATCACTCTTTTTATTCTCTGCTCATCGGGGGCTGTCACTACAATAATTTTATCCAACAACCGATACGATTCACTCTCAAACATCAAGGCTGCCTCTTTAAGACAGTAGTTTGCCCCGCTTTGTTCGCTTATCCATCGGTTATAATCTTCGGCCACTCTGGGATGGACCAACGAATTGAGCTTGGTCAACTTTTCAGGCTCATTAAAAACGGCTTTGCTGATCAGTGCCCGGTTGAGCGTACCGCCCTCATCATAAGACAATGATCCGAATTCTTTTTTGATCTCATCGATGAGTATTCCGTCAGTGGTCATTAATTTTTTAGCTTGGCTGTCGGCATCATACACAGGCACACCCAACACATGAAAGATTCTGCAGACAAGGCTTTTGCCTGATCCAATACCTCCTGTTATTCCTATTTGAATGGGCTTGTGCATGACTCACTAAATTGCGTTAGTCGATTTTAAAACTTACTGAATCGATAGAAACTACCCGTGCATAGAGTGGCAGCCCAATGATGGTTGGATATACCTGATGTGATCCCTTCCCAATATTTTTTAAATCTAGGATGGCGCGTATCCCTGATAACTTCCTTTTAAAATCCTCTCTTTGCGCAGCAGGAACCTGTATCGATACTTTTACACTGTCGGTAAGCACAGACCGGAATGACCGGGGCCAATTAATGGCTGTTACTTTAATCATTTTCTCAATGGTTTCAACGGGCCCTACTTCCACGCTCACGGTTACTACCGGTGGATTTCGATTTAGGGATGCACTGTTTATAAGGGGTACTTCCAGTTCGTCCTGAAAAGATTTATTGACCTGGGTTCCTCGCGCCAGTATTGAGATCGTGTCGGGCAAAACTTTGACAAGGCTGCTGGGCCCATCGATCACCACCGAGTCGGGCACCACTTCAATCGGCCCCGTATTTCCAAATCCCTCACGGAATTTTACGTGACTCATATCGACTGCAAGCCTAAAAATTTTTGACATTTTTTCATCCATCTGGATGTGAAGGGTATCGGTAGCAACGTAGTTGATCTGCATCCCACCCAGCTGGCTGATCAATAGCGATGACAAGGTGTTTGAAGGAATTTTTTTTGTCTCCAAGGGGCGTTCGAGCGGGATTATCAATTCCGGAAATTTGAAGCCCAGTGTTTTGCGCATCAAATCCCAACCAGTGCTGCTCACATTGATGCTTACGTTGTGGGGCAGCGGGTTGATGGGCACGAAGCGTTGATGGTCGTAACTAAACTGCAACGGAAACCGGATGGTGGAAGAATGGCTTTTGTTAAATGCATTGAAGATCCAAAAGATAGCTGCCGCCAAAAAACACAGCATGGCTGCCTTCCAGTTTGTCCGGTTAAATTGAAACAGATTGATAAAAACCCGAACGAAGTTCATGCTGTGAAAAGCCCACGTTTAAAGCAGGCGTTGATGAACAAAAAAATCAGACAGTTTTCTTACCTGCTGCTGCTTTTGTTGAATCCATGGAAATGGATGACTTTGAAAATTTGATCCTTCCGCCACGCTCCACCTCAACAATGAATGTGTCGTCTTCAATTTCTGCAATGCGCCCGTGCATGCCGCCAATGGTCACTACATAATCGCCCTTCTTGATTTCTTCTGTAAACTTCTTTTGGTCTTTTGCTTTTTTCTGCTGAGGGCGTATCATGAAGAAGTAAAATACCGCAATAATGGCACCCATAAAGAGGAGTTGCATCGTCATTGAGTTGCTGCTTGTCTGTGCTTGTAATAAGATGGCGTTCATACGTTTTTTATTTTGGGCTGCAAAGTTATCCTATTTAAAACAATCATCCCAAACCCGATGCACAGGTTTGGGATGACCGTGAATGATTAATTGTTGATGTTTTACTTGACCGGGCCTTGGGCTTCTGCTTTAGGAGTAACCATTGCCTTGAACCGGAGTGTAGTGACCTTGGGCCAAGTGTTGGCCGTTACTGTGATGGTTTTGTTGTTGATGCCAGGCTTTCCGCTGCTGTCGAACTCGGCCGTAACTTCTCCTGATCCTCCAACAGGGATCGGGTCTTTCGTCCAGGTAGGCACTGTGCATCCGCATGATGGCTGTGCGTTTTGGATAATCAAGGGCGCCTCGCCCGTGTTTTTCACTTTATAGATATAAGTTACTTTTTTACCCTCGGTTATGGTGCCAAAGTCGTGATCGGCTTTTTCAAAACTGAGAACCGGCAAAGGGCCTTCAGGCTTCACGTCAGCGGCTGGTGCCACTTCCGGGGTTATACTGGGCGTAGTGGTGGCGGTTACCGCGCTGTTTTTGTTTCCTTCAATTTGTGCAAGGCGGCTTTCCAGTTCGGCAATCCGCTTTTCCGAGGCACGGTCTTTACACCCCAAGATCACAACGGCCAAGGCCAACACAGACAATAGTTTGATTGCAATTTTCATATTTTTTGATGTTGATTATTTTGTTGATTAGGATTCAAAATTATGGGTAACAAGTATGATTTTCAATTTTAGTTATACGATTAACAATTAGTTAACTGTTCTTGGTTCCACGTATCTGCTCTAAAAGTTCGTCCACGTCATCTAGCAGCCGTTGTGCTTTGTCTTTTGCTTCCGACACTACTTTTTGGCCTTGCGATTTGGCCTCGGTGGTCAGAGGGGTTTCCTTGCCCGAAACAACATCGGCAAGAAAAGCCTCTAATATTTTCTTGTATTTGTCCAACTGAAAGGAAAGTTTTTCCCGGGTATTGGATCCTTTGTCGGGGGCATACAATATGCCCAAAATGGCACCTGCTGCCGCTCCGGCCAAAAAGGCCATCAATGCGTTGCTACTTTTTTTGCTCATCAGAAATCACGTTTATGGGATGGCAAAGATAGGACTTCCATTCCTAAAAAAATACAGCTCTTTAATATATCGAATCACTACCTTTCTCCATTAAATTATTGATTCTATGATCCGGTTGTTTCTCTCCGTGTTGATTGCAATTATTTCACTGCCTGGGTTTTCGCAAAAGAAAAAGCCGGCAACCCCGGGCCATTATTTTCCCGATAAGGAATGGATACACAAAAAGCCCGAAGAGGTGGGCATGGATGCAGCCAAAGTAAAAGAGGCCATGGACTTTGCCATGGCCAACGAAACAAAGAGTCCGCGCAGCATGGAGCAAAATCACTATCAAACCTTTGGGAAAGAACCCTTTGGTGATGTTATTGGCCCTATGAAGGACCGTGGCGCACCTACAGGCATCATTATCAAAAACGGATACGTGATTGCTGAGTGGGGCGAACCCTTGCGGCCTGACATGTCGCACAGCATTACCAAAAGTTTTCTTTCCGCCACCGTTGGTTTGGCATTCGACAAAGGCTTGATCAACAGTGTGGGCGATACGGTGTATCATTATATGCCGCCCGTTCAACTTTACACACCTGTGCAACCGTTAAACAAAGCGGATCAATTTCTCCAGGCAAAAATGTTGACCTTGTTTGATACGCCCCACAACAAAACGATTACTTGGAATGATCTGCTGCGGCAAACCAGCGACTGGGAGGGAACTCTTTGGGGAAAACCGGATTGGGCCGATCGCCCCAGCGCGGATCCCAAAGAATGGCTTACGCGAAAAAGAAATCCTCCGGGCACGGTGTATGAATACAACGACACGCGGGTGAATCTGCTTGCACTTGCTACAGTAAATGTGTGGCGCAAACCATTGCCTCTCGTGCTCAAAGAAAATATCATGGATCCTATCCATACTTCCAACACATGGCGTTGGTATGGGTACGATAATTCCTGGATTGTACTGGACGGAAACATTGTGCAATCGGTAAGTGGTGGCGGCCATTGGGGTGGTGGCATGATCATCAACGCCTACGACATGGCTCGCTTTGGGTACCTAACACTTCGCAACGGCAAATGGAATGATAAACAACTTCTCTCGGAGCAATGGTTGAAATGGTCGGCCACGCCTACCACCGCCCAGGTTGGCTATGGATTTATGAATTACTTTTTGAATACCGATAAAAAATATTTGCCAAGCGCGCCCACTACTGCTTTCACTCATATTGGCAATGGCACCAACATGATTTATGTAGATAAAGAGAATGATCTGGTTGCCGTGGTGCGATGGATAGACAACAACTCGCTGGATGGATTTGTGAGTGCACTGCTTAAGGCGGTGAATTAAAATGGAGCAAGCCTCTGAGTTTATTCCGTGACCCAAACCCTTTATAAAAAAATAAAAACCGCAGAGTGCGCTAAGGTTTGCAAAGAGGAGGGTGTCAAACTCAGCGTCCTCTGCGTTAAAAACCCCAGTTTATTTCCCTCTCCGAAAAGGGATCTTAACAAAAACCTGGTAATTAAAACCCCAATACAATTTCTTCGACCACAGCCCATAACCCGGTATGTCGTATGTTTCGAAGCCGTTGTTATTTTTAATGCCCGG
>JANOQB010000322.1:0-3434 GCA_031422215.1 Cytophagales bacterium
TATAATTCCCTCACCCAAATATTTCTGTAGCTCACTGGGTTTCCATGATCTTGCAATTTTATTGAAGCCTTTCCATGCGGTTGATAAACAGGTAGCCCTTAATATTCGGTAGGGCCCCAGATAAGTGCATCGTTTTGTATCAGCACACCATTGTGAAGGACTGTTATTTTTGCGGGAGAAATCATGCGGCCATTGTCGCCAAAACGAGGAGCGGTGTAAACAACATCATACGTTTGCCACTCGCCTGGCTTAAGGGTGGCGTTGGCCAATGGGATTAATTGCTTGTAAATCGATCCAGCCTGCCCGTTGGAGTAGGTTACGCTTTCATAACTGTCCAGCACCTGAAGTTCGTAGCGGTCCTGTAAAAAAATCCCACTGTTGCCGCGGCCTTGGCCTTCACCAACAATAACGGAGGGTGCCCTCCATTCTATGTGAAGTTGCATGTCGCCAAAAGTGCCTTTTGTTTTAATGTCACCAGTGCCTTTTACTACGGTGAAGGCTCCATCTTTTACTTCCCACTTGGCCGCGCTGCCATCCAACGATGTCCATTGACTTAAATCTTTTCCATCAAAAATTATTTTGGCATCCGAGGGCGGGTCACCCGGGTTCTTGCCAGGCGTGACTTTCACGGGTTTCAAATCCCAGACTTCGGATACTTTTGGGTCAAGCGATTCGCGTGGTTGGCTTTGTGCAAGGGCCGATGAGGCAGCTGATAAAAAAAGGAGTGAATAAACTAAGCGCATATTATTTTATTGTTTAGGGTTTTCTTTTTTTGATTTTGGGTTTTTGGTGGTGATCAAGAGCACACCATTTTTACCTTCGTCACCGTACTTGGCAATGGCATCCTCGCCTTTAAAAACCTGGATGCTTTCTATATCTTGAGGATTAAGATTGAGCAAAGCATCTATGTCTTTTTTCTTTTCACCAGGCTCCTGGGCAGCGATTTTCTTTTCACCATCCACAATATATAAAGGGTGAGGTTCTTCCTTTGGTTTCGCTGCCTCCATTTTTGATGGAGTCACCGCTTCTTTTTTTTCATCCTGGGCTTGCAGGGCAAAGGAAGTTGTGAACAGAAATAATAGAAGTATGGTTTTCATGGTGATTGATTTTAAAGTAAGGTAAGGTAAGGTAAGCAAGTTAATCCTACTTTGTCAAGTTCTAAATTTACGACAAGATCTCTATTGAAATTTTATTGGGAATCTATGAATCAATTTGTCAGTCAGGCTGATATTGATCAATAATATGTTGGCTGATCATTTTGTAAATCCCCGCAAGGGAAGGGTTTTGATTTAACAACTCCAGATGTTTGTCTAAGGTTTCCAAATCACCACGCCTGGCCGGACCTGTTTGAGCTTCTTCGGGCCCTACCATCATACTTTTATTGATCGATTCGGTGATGAGTGGCTTAAGCCAGTTATAGTCGATGTTGTTTTGTTGCATGATTTTTTTTGCGATGGTGAGCATGTGGTTCGAAAAGTTGGAGGCGAAAACAGCCGCCACATGCAATGCCTTACGTTCTTCCGATCCTATCTTGTGCACTTCTTTACTGATGCTTTTGGCAATCAACAGCAAAGCCGCCTCTGCTTCGGGAGTATTACTTTCCACAAATATGGGAACGTCTTTAAAGTCAATTTTTTTTGATTTGGAAAAAGTTTGAAGTGGATAAAGTACGCCTGTGTTTTGAGTAGCCGCAAATTGCAATTGAGAAAGCGGCTGGCTGCCCGATGTGTGCACCAGAATGGCATCTTCAGGCAAAATTATTTCGCGGGCCACATCACCAATGGCATCATCCGTAACGGCCACAATAAAAAATTTTGAATCACTGGTTGAAAAATCGAGCGTGGCTTTTACTTCGGCCTGATACAATCGCCCGGTAAGGGCTTCTGCATGATTTGGATTTTGGCTAAACACTTCGCGCACCACAAACCCCGCATTGTCGAGGGCGGGGGCAAGGTGCCAGGCCAGATTGCCTGAGCCTATAAATGAAACTAAAAAGGAAGATGCCATGCGATTAAAATTAGTGAATTAACTGATCAATGTCAGGTGTGGATGAGTAACAAGCTTTTTACCTTCGTGGAAATAAATTTCCGAAACCATGCCATACACATCAGCCGAAGAAGCCGTAAAAATAATTCAATCCGGAGACCGCGTATTCATCCACGGAAGTGCTGCCACGCCTTTGTTGCTGCTGAAGGCACTGGCAAACAACGCAAGTCGCTTGCGCAATGTGGAAATGATGGCGGTGAGCACGTTGGGCCAATTGGACATTGCACGGCCTGAGTTTAAAGACAACTTCTATTTCAACTCACTCTTTGTTTCTGAAAACATACGTGCCTGCGTGAATGGCGACAACGGAGAATACGTTCCCATTTTTTTGAGCGAAATATCGAAACTTTTTGAGAAAGGAATCCTTCCTATTGATGTGGCAATGGTACATGTTTCCCCGCCCGACAAACATGGGTTCTGTTCGTTGGGCACTTCCGTGGATGTTGCAAAAAGTGCGGTTAAGTGTGCCAAAAAAGTAATTGCTCAAATAAATCCCAACATGCCACGTACACATGGCGATGGGTTTATTCACGTGGACAAGATAAATGCAATCGTAGAAGCGCACGACTTGTTGCCACAAGTAAATTATAGCACTAGGATTTCTGAAGCCGAGCAGACCATTGGCAAATTGATAGCTGAATTAGTGGAAGACCGCTCCACACTTCAGATGGGCATTGGTGCCATACCCGATGCCGTGTTGCGGTCCCTTGGCAACAGCAAAGATTTGGGTGTGCATACCGAAATGTTTTCGGATGGTGTAATTGATCTGATAAAAAGCGGAGTGATCACCAATGCGTACAAGAAAAAGCATCGCGGCAAAACCGTGTCGGCATTTGCCATTGGCACCGACAAACTGTATCATTTTATAGACGACAATCCGGGCTTTGCTTTTTTAGAAGCCGATTATGTAAATGATACTCGCGTGATACGGGCCAACCCCAAAGTGATTGCCATAAACAGTGCCATTGAAATTGACCTGACCGGACAAGTGTGTGCCGACTCCATAGGCACGTATCAGTTTTCGGGTGTGGGCGGCCAGATGGATTTTATCCGTGGGGCATCTTTGTCCGATGGGGGCAAGCCCATCATCGCGATCAGTTCGGCAACAAAAAAAGGTGATTCAAAAACCTTTCCTTTCTTAAAACACGGGGCGGGGGTGGTTTCCACACGGGCACACGTTCATTATGTGGTAACGGAATTTGGTGTGGCCTATTTGTATGGAAAGAACTTGCATCAACGTGCATTGGCCTTAATGAAGATCGCCCACCCCAGCCCCTTGTTTTAAGAACGGAACGATTTTAGAATCACCTTTTTTTGTTGCCGAACTGATCGCGATGATGGGCTTGCCCCCATCGGACAAAGATGCCCCACGGATAAAATCCATCTGG
>JANOQB010000323.1:0-3894 GCA_031422215.1 Cytophagales bacterium
TGATTTCAAAGCTTTCAGACTCATTAAAGGGATCACGAAAGCCGACAAAAAAGTCATTAAGTGACTTATACGGTTCATTTATTTCAAAGAAATCGGCTGACGAGATCATAACTGAATTGAAAAACAGTAGAAACTTTAACCGAAAGACTGAACAGCTTTGAAAAAATATCTCCTTGACACAAACATCTGTGTTTACTTTTTAAAGGGACTCTACAACCTGGACAACAAAATCGAAAAAGCGGAAACGGAAAATTGTTTCGTTTCAGAAATCACAATTGCCGAATTAAAATTCGGTGCCGAGAATAGCGAGAACCAAGATAAGAACAGAAAAACGGTTGACGAATTTGTAAGCAAATTCACCATCATACCAATTTTTAACTCACTTGACGTTTACGCAAAAGAAAAAGCAAGACTAAGAAAAAAAGGACTTCCGCTGGACGACTTTGATTTATTAATCGGAGCGACAGCTATTTCAAACAATCTGACATTAGTAACAAGAAACGTTTCAGACTTCGAGAGACTGAAAGGAATTGAAATAGAGAATTGGGTGGACTAAGGTCACGAGCCACAACAAAATGCTTTCTGCAATAGCGCGGTGACGAGTAAGCTATAAGTGTTATCTTCGTTCAACGTTTGGTGTCGGGGACAGGACGCGGCTTCGGAAGCGCGCTACTGCAGAAACACAAACGATACCTACCATTTTACCGAACGACCTCGCCCAAGGTGAAATTAATTGAAAGTAACAAGACAAAGTAAGACTTAAAGCCTTATTCGATATCTACTCTTTCCAGATCGCTCCCACTCCCGCACTCCACAATTGCTTGTTGAAAGCTGGCAAATCCTTGTCAAGGATTTCATGGGCCCTGTTTTGAAGTTTCGTCCATTCGGCAGTTAACTCAGCAAGCCTATCCAAGGTGGATTTGTTTATCCTCGGTATATCACTTTCGGTGTGGTTGAGCATGAACATATAATTGGCGGTAAACTTGTTCGGAAAATTTTCCACATCATCATACGCTTTTGACTTTCGCTGCACCATGTCCTCATCCCACTGCTTCATTTTTTGCGATAATGCTTTGCACTCGGCTTTCAGGGCTTTGTATTTTTCATCGGCTCCCAACGAGGCAACCAGTTGATCTACTTGATGACGCTTATCATTCATTGAGTTTATGATGTTGTGCATCTTATTCAATTCGCCTTCCATCTTGGTCATCAGGGTGTGATATTCCTGATAGGTTTGCGCGTCAGTGGGATACAATGGATTGGGTAAAATTTCAAAATCGGTAGCGACTATTTGATCACCCATTTTCAATGTAACTGAATATTTTCCGGGCGATGCTTTGTGGCCACGAAAGCTGCTTTCGATATATACGTTTGGCACACCGGCCATAGTTGGGTAGCGTAAGTTCCATACAAACCGGTTGAGACCTTTCGCTTTGGATAGAACAGGAGCGGCTGGCGGTGCTCCGCCATATCGCTGATAGGTAGAGTCGGCCCTTGAGCTAAAGGTGTTCACCACATTTCCTTGTGCATCTTTTATTTCCATCGCAATGTGGTCGGTCGGTTTCAACTCCGGCAATTGATAATAGAGCACGGCACCCGTGGCAGGATTAACTCCCCGGAAGGGGTTCATGCCATCAAACTCAGATGACGATCCATCCAGTTCACTGTTTCCATTGGCCAATATGGTGTTATCCGGTTTGAATAGGGTAAATGAAGATGACTCATTTTTATATTGACGCACTAACACTAAATCATCCAATATCCAAAAAGACCTTCCGGATGTGGAAGCTATGAGATCATTTTGGTGAACGCGCAAATCAGTGATTGGGGTGATGGGCAAGTTCAATTGAAACGAAGACCAGTCGTTGCCACCATTCCATGAAATGAACAAACCTAATTCGGTGCCTGCAAAAAGTAAATTCTTTCGCTTGTCGTCTTCGCGCACCACGCGAGTGAATGCATTGCTTGGAATTCCATTTACAATCTTGCTCCAGGTTTTTCCGTAATCCGTGGTTTTGTAAAGAGAAGGCGTGTGGTCGTTAAACTTATATCGGGTTGTTGCAATGTAAACAGTACCTGCATCGTGGGGCGAAACTTCAATGGCATTGATCAAACATTCTTGCACGCCAGCAGGAGTAACATTTTGCCAAGAGCTTCCACCATTCCGTGTAACATGAACAAATCCATCATCACTGCCTGTCCATATCACTCCTTTTTCGTGAGGTGACTCTACCACATAAGCAAGTGTTCCGTAATTTTCTGCACCCACAGCTTCATTGGTATAAGGGCCGCCACCTTTTCCTTGTTTTTCTTTTTCATTTCGGGTAAGGTCAGGCGATGCTTCTGTCCAGGTTTTGCCCATGTCTGTTGTCTTTAATAAATACTGCGAGCCATGATAATATGTGTTGGGCTCGTGCTTGGACCAGATGATTGGCGCATTCCAATTGTACCTGTACTTAATATCCTTCGCATCCATGCCAAGATATTGAATGGGTGCAGCCATGATGTTGGTACCGGCATTGGCCTTTGTGTCCAACACTTCGATGGTTCCTTGATAGCTTCCACCCAAAACATATCGCGGATCATCTGGATTGAAAGCGAGGAATGCACTTTCGCCACCAGCCGAAGAAGTCCAATTTGACGCGGTGATCCCTCCGCTTCCCAACGCACGGCTTTCAATCACCACCGATGAATTGTCTTGCTGACCGGCATATATGCGATACGGAAAACTGTTGTCAACATTGATGCGATAGAATTGTGCGGTGGGCATGTTGCTTTGCGTGGACCATGTTTCGCCAAAATTAAAACTGACGCCTGCGCCACCATCGTTGGCGATCACCATATTTTTTGGATTGTGTGGGTTGATCCATAGGTCATGAAAATCGCCATGGGTACCCGATAAATTTTCCCACGTTTTTCCTCCATCCAGAGAACGCAAGGCGGGCGCACTAAGAACATAAATTGTGTTCTCGTCTTTAGGATCGGTGAACAACTCGATGTAGTACCATGCGCGCTGAATGAGGCGATGGTCGTTGGTAACACGCGACCAGTTTTTGCCTGCGTTGTTCGAAACAAACAAGCCACCCAACTCTTTATCTGAGTCGCTTTCAATCAATGCATATACTTTGTCGGAATTGGAACGGCAAACCGCGATGGCCATCTTTCCCAATTCATTGGGCAACCCCTTTTGTATTTTTTCCCAAGTCGCTCCTCCATCCACCGATTTGTACATACCACTGCCCGGCCCTCCACTGATCACCTTCCAGGGCAAGCGCCCGTACTCCGTCATGGCCGCATACAATACAAGTGGATTGTTCATGTCCATGGATAACTCAACACATGCGGTTTTATCGTCAACAAATAAAACGTTGGTCCATGTGTTGCCGCCATCGGTAGATTTATAAACACCGCGCTCTTTTGAATTTCCATACAACGCACCTTGCGCAGCCACGAAAACGATATCCGGATTTTTTGGATGGATGGCGATGCGTGCAATGTGCTGTGTTGATTCCAATCCGATCTTCTTCCATGTTTTGCCTGCGTCCGTTGATTTGTAAACCCCATCTCCATGATGCGTCATCACACCCCGCACGGCATGCTCGCCCATACCCACATATACAATGTTTGGATTGCTTTCTGAAACGGCAACGGCCCCCACCGATCCGGTTTTGAAATATCCGTCCGAAATATTTTTCCACGAAGTGCCCGCATCATTTGTTTTCCACAAGCCACCACCTGTTATGCCCATGTAATACGTATAAGGATCGCCCACCACACCACTGGCCGTCACCGATCGGCCGCCTCTAAATGGCCCAATGTTGCGCCACTTGGCGGCTTTGAAATAATCATTCAAATCGGTAGTAGGTGGAACGGATGAACTTGTAACAGTCTTGG
>JANOQB010000324.1:0-6793 GCA_031422215.1 Cytophagales bacterium
AAACCGGAAGATTGATTGCCGGTGTGTTTATTTTTCTTTTTGCACTTATCCCATTCTTCACATTGTTGTGGATTCCGGTAATCGTGTTGGGGCTGTTGTTCCTTTACTTTTTGGTTACCAATAACCTTTACACCGAGTACAAAAATAAAATCCGGTCCAAGTTGGAGAATACAGGACTGGAAAATAAGGGCAGCCGCGATGTGTTGGAGGTTGGTTTCTCGCGCATCATCACGCGGCTAGAGACCAACTTGGGATTTCAAGCATACAAGGCTGTGTTTTCATTCAAGCTCTTGGAAAAATTAAATCCATCCAAAGTAGGGGTTTGGATAAATACATTAATGAGGAGCCCGGATGGAAAAGCGCGCGAGTATGCCCAGCGAAAAATGAACGAGATCAAAGGGCTCTCGGTGTCAGAGAATTATGTTATACGCATGGACCCTAAACGCACCAAATCGGAGGGAAGAAACATTATTTCAAAAACTGATTTGGATTTGCTCCTCGGCAGCGGTGGCGATATAAAAAAAACACGGATACAAACATTGGCCCGATCGGTCAATCCTAAAGATCGCCATTATGCTGCCGAAATCCTGCTCCACACATCAGCGTCAGAAAACATTTCATTTCTGATAGAGCTATTGAACGACAACGACCCCAAAGTTAGGTTGGTGGCCATAAAAAATGCAGTAAAAAAATATAACAATGAAGTGATCACCTCGCTTATTGAGAACCTTGCCAACCCAACCTTTAGCAATGCTGCCACAAATGCCCTTGCACTAATTGGAAAGCCTGCCCTCCACTTGTTGGACAGTGCATTTTACAGGTCGGGCCAAACCTCGCAGGTGATGGTAAGGATAGTTCAGATAATCGGTTCTATCGGAGGCCCAGAGGCCAAGGATTTTCTTTGGCACAAAATAGACTACCCCGATAAAGTCATTATTTCACAAGTTCTTTTGGCGTTGGGCAACTCAGGATTTAAAGCGGAGTTGGCACAGGCAAGCCGTATTAAATATGCCATTGAATCGGATGTGGCCGACATAGCCTGGAACCTGGGTGCTGTAGAAGAGATTGGTGACCACCAAGGCTCTTTGGTGGTAAAGCAGGCTGTGGAGAGGGAAATACAGAACGACATAGAACACATTTACATGCTATTGACCATGCTTTACGACACCCGGTCGATCCAATTGGTAAAAGAAAGTATTGAAAGCGGCACGGCAGAAGGTATAACCTATGCCGTTGAATTGTTGGATGTGTTTCTTTCCGAGCAATTGAAAGAACGTATCATACCTGTGCTAGACGATGTAAGCAATTCTGAAAAGATAAACCGGTTGGAGGTATTCTATCCCAGGATGAGGTTAGATGAAAAATTGGTGTTGAAGTTTTTGATCAACCGCGACTTTTCTCAATGTAACCGATGGACAAAAGCCTGTGTGTTGCATCGGATAGGGGTGCAGAAAATAGAAGCTTTTACCCTCGATTTGATTTCGCAATTGTTCAACCCCGATCCGTTGATCAGCGAGAGCGCAGCCTGGGCATTGCATCAATTGAACCCCGACCTTTACTTAACGAACTCGGCAAGGCTTGGCGAAAATGTTAAGAAATCTCTGGACGCTTCTATTTTGGGCAAAGGGCACAACCCTCCTATTTTATTGTATGACATTGTGCTCTTCTTTCAGACGATAAAATTATTTGAAGGCTTGGCCGGAATAACACTGTCCTATATTGCCAACATTTCAGGCACGATCTTTTTGAAACAAGATCAGGTTTTATCATCCGATATAGATCAGGCGAATGATTTCTTGCTGGTTTATAAGGGCCAGGTTCAATATTTTGAATTCGGTAAAAATATTTCTGATTTCAAGGAAGGCCAGTTTCTGGGTGAGTACTTATTTTCATCAAATGGACTAAACCCCAATGAAGTAGTGGCTAAAGAAGATACCATTCTACTTAAATTCAATAAGGATATTTTTTACGAATTGTTGGCAGGTCAAGTAAAGTTAGCTGATAAAGTTTTGGATTATATTTGATTTTAGCCTAATTTTCAAGGGATTTTTTAAACTTGTGTTAATCCTATTTTTTAAATTGAATGCCTCATACATGGAGAAAGGCAATAAATATCTCCTCACTTTTCTTAAATTTAAGATTTACTCCTAACAAAGGATGTTGAATTATCCTAACCAAGTTGGTGAAGCAGTAGATACGGTCATGGACGAAAAGTCTAGTGAGCCAACGCTGCATGGATTTAACCCATTTCCTGGGCTGCGTCCTTTTTCCATCCATGATTCCCACCTCTTTTTTGGACGCGAGGGTCAAGTTGACGACATCTTAAGAAAACTCCACAAAAACCGCTCGGTTGCCATAGTGGGATATTCGGGCAGCGGTAAGTCCAGCTTAATGTATTGTGGCCTTATCCCCATGCTATATGGTGGGTTCGCAACGGAAACTGGGTCGCAATGGAAAGTGATAATAACCAGGCCGGGCAATTCCCCAATTGAAAACTTGGCCAACGATGCCATTGATTTTCTGATCAGCGATGGGAGGATACAAAATGACGACAAGCATATCCACAAGGCAATAATCAAATCGGTGCTGCAAAATGGTAATAATGGTTTGCTTGAACTGACCAAATACCTTCAGCAATCCACGAACGAAAACATATTCTTTTTCATTGACCAATTTGAAGAACTTTTTAAGTTCAAAGATTCGAATGGGGAGGAGAGTGCGAATGAAGCCACCGTCTTTGTAAACTTGCTGCTTACGGCCGTGGCACAACGTGAGGTGGCCTCCTTTATATCCTTGAGCATGCGTTCTGATTTCATTGGCGATTGTGCCACCTTTCCTGGGTTGACACAAATGATCAATGAGAGCAACTACCTCGTTCCGCAAATGACGCGCGAACAAAAGCGCCTGGCTATTGAAGGGCCGGTGGCGGTAGGAGGTGGAAAGATTTCTCAACGCCTTGTTAAGCGCTTGTTGAGCGACATTGGCGATAATCAGGATCAACTTCCAATTTTACAGCACGCGTTGATGCGCACCTGGGATTATTGGATAGCCAACCACGAGCCGCAAGAGGCCATGGATATCCGGCACTACAATGCGATAGGAAGGATTTCCCAGGCACTTTCCCTTCATGCCAACGAGGCCTACGATGAACTTACCTCTAAAGAAAAAGAAATTGCCGAAATACTTTTTAAGGTAATCACCGAGAAGGGTGCGGATAGCCTTGAGATGCGCAGGCCTGGCAGAGTGGCCCAGATAGCAGAGCTTTCGCAAGCATCAGATGCACAGGTAATCAATGTAGTAGAAAAATTCAGAAAAACAGGACGCTCGTTTTTAATGCCTGGTCCTAATGTCGCTCTTAGCGGCAGTTCAATGATCGAGCTTTCGCATGAGAGCTTAATGCGTATTTGGACCCGGCTCTCGGCCTGGGTGGATGAAGAATTTGAGTCGGCAGCCATGTACAAGCGGATATCGGATGCCGCTGCCATGTATCAAATTGGCAAAACCAGTTTGTGGAGGCCGCCCGATCTTCAATTGGCGCTCAACTGGCAGAAGAAGCAAAAGCCAACGCGCACCTGGGCGCAGCGATACGATGTTGCCTTTGAGCGCGCCATTGTGTTTTTGGACACCAGCCGCATCACTTACGAGGCCGAACTCAAAAACCAGGAAATGCTGCAGCGCAGAATGTTGCGCAGGGCAAGGATCACAAACCTTATACTCGCACTCTTGCTCTTGATAGCCACTGGCTTTTTTATTTATGGGTTGTTTCAACGGATAGAAGCCGAACGCCAGGCCAAAGCCGCCATTGAACAAAAGGACTTAGCTGAGAAGGCAACCATTGAAGCCAATGCACAGCGCCAACGGGCCGAAGATGCCTATGATGAAGTAGAGGCGCAAAAGGAAAAACTGGATGCTCAAAACAGGCAATTAGTGGCCGCGTATCAAGTGGTTAAGTTGGCACGCGACTCAGCCGAGCGAAGTTTGAAATATGCCATAGAGCAGGAAGCATTGGCGAAATCATCACAGCAAGCTGAGCAGGTTGCCAGGATTGAAGCAGAAAAGCAGACGGAGATTGCCAGGAATAATTTTGAAAAGGCAAACAACCTGCTCATGCTTTCCATTGCACAATCATTGGAGGCAAAGTCGGAAGGCATTGACGACTCTCAGTTGGCTGGCCTCACAGCCATGCAAGGGTATTTGTACCATACCAAACATGAGGGTAAAAAATACGATCCGTATGTGTTCAGGGGCCTCTATTACGCATTGACCAAACTCAATGGGCTCAATTATAACTCAGCCAAGGCACCTGGCAACCTGCGCAACAAAATGTACGCGGTTTCGGTGTCCAGCAATTCAACAACATTTTATACTACAGGCAATGACGGAAGGATTTTTCAAGGCAATTATGCAGATCGGAAAATTGAAAAACTGATTTATGAAAACAAGGGTCATCCCAACCGCGTGTTGGCATTGAGCAAAGACGAAAAATATTTGGTGGTGGGAAGCGACTCAAGTTATGCAGAGATAATCAACCTGGCAGATCCCACTAAGCCAAATTGGGTACCCGACCACAAGGGCCATATTAACGACATCAAATTCCTTCCCGACAATTCCGGGTTTATCTCCGTTTCGGCAGACCGCACCATACGCTTCACAAATCACATCACCGGCAAGGGCAAGAACATTCTTTCCTTGAATTTTGAATTGAAATCCATTGATATAAGGCCTGATGGAAAGCAACTGGCAGGGGTATCAACCAACGGAAACCTGATATTGGTTAACCTTACCAACAACTCGTACAGAGAAATTGCAGACGAAGCCCCAAGCAGAATTTTATCAGTGGCATACCACCCCAGCCGCCCTATGTTGGCTTATGGAGTTGAAGTAATAAACGCAGAACAGAAAGTAGTGCGTGGTGTGGTAAAAGTAGTGGACTTGGAAACCCAAAAGGTTAAAGAATTATCAGGACATAAATCGGGCATTGCAGACCTGCAGTTTAGTCCGGATGGGCTGTTGCTCGCCAGTGCAGGGTTAGACAAAAAATTACAGATGTGGGTAGTGGATCATGAAAATGACCTTCCTATTTTAATGGACAATAACAACGGCTACGTATGGGACATTTCCTTTACAAGCGGATCAGATTATTTGATTGCCTCCTGTAACAATGGCGAAATCCGGTTCTGGCCAACAGACCCAAAAATGTTGGCAGAGCAGGTGTGCCCAAAACTAAAGAGGAACATGACACCAGAGGAGTGGGAAATATATGTGGGCAATAATATTGGCTACGAGGCAACGTGTCAAAGTTTACTCATAAAGGATTTTTAATGAACCACCTGTTTTCCATAGCCGTTGTTCTCTGTGCATTTCTTGTGGTTCCATCTTTGGCGCAGGATAAAGATTGCGAGCAAATACTTATTCAAGCCGATGACGAATTTAATGCCGGCAGGTTTTTCGGAATACCTGCTTTACTAAAGGCCTGTCTCGACAACGGGTTTAGCAATGAGCAAAAGATAAGGGCGTATTTGATATTGACCCAGGCTCATCTGATTTTGGATGAACCGGCTTCTGCCGATGACAGTTATTTAAAATTGCTGAAGGCGGACCCTGAGTACCAGGCCAGTCAGTACCGCGATCCGATTGATGTTTATTATTTGAGCAAAAAATTTACATCCACTCCGGTTTTTACCCCACACTTTAGAGCTGGGCTCAATACGTCAAGGCCCCGAATGATCCAGGAAGTCACCACCAGTGGTACCCCCTTGGATAAAAGGGAAGTTTATAAAGTTGGATTTCAAGTGGGTCTGGGAGTTGATTGGAACATTGATGATCATTGGAGTGTGGGCATTGAAGGCAATTTTTCTTATAAAGGTTACTCACGCGAAAGCATTGGTTACGCCACGAACGATCTGCAGCAAGTGACAGAGTACCAAACCGGTTTTGATATCCCCTTGTATGTAAAGTATTCCGATGATTCAGGTAAAGTAAGGCCATTTGGCTATGCAGGGTTTGCCCTTAGCCTGATGACTTCCGCTACAGCTTCGTTTCAATTTGATGACAGAACACCTTCCAACCCCGAAATAGGTGTTAAGCAAGCCTTGATTACCAATGAAAATGTGAATTCCGAAAGGAATTTTTTAAACCGTGCTTTGGTAGTGGGTGGTGGTGCAAAATATAAAATAGGCAAAGACTTTGTGTATGTCGATCTGCGCCTTATGAAGGGCCTTTCAAATTTTGTTAACGAGGAAAAAAATTATTATTCCGAAAGCGGAAAACTGGAGGGATCGCTAACCCAATTTCAATATGTTAGCGATTTATTAAGGCTGGATAATTTATCCTTATCAATTGGATATATCCGCCCTATCTATAATCCCCGCAAAAAAACAAAGCCCCGGTTTTTTAATCTGTTCAAAAAGAAGACAGGAACTGAAGAAATTAAACCATGACAAAGCGCAGTCATATCCTTTTCCTTTTTTTTGTATTTCTTTTCGCTTGCGATACAGAAAACAATATCAAATCACCTGCGGAGAGTTATTTTCTTAAATTTTATGGCGAAGACGGATTTCATGAAGGCGTTGACTTTGTGGCCGGCACCGATGGCTCAATTTTTCTTTTGGGAAACAAAATCCTGGTTGGTGATTTATTTGATCAGCAGGTATATCTGGTAAAAGTAGATGCTGTTGGCAACGTGCTTTGGCAACGGTCGTTTGGTATGGCCGGAGACGAGTTTGCCAAGGATATTGAATTGACCTTAGATGGAAACATTATCTTCGCAGCCGAATCCCGAAAAGGGCCTAAC
>JANOQB010000325.1:0-9392 GCA_031422215.1 Cytophagales bacterium
TTTCGATACCCTTTAACCGGGCCTTCCGCGATCACACTATGCATGCCTTGGATTTTTATAACAAGGGCAAAACTTCGAGACTGAAACCCGAGTTGCAATTTTATGGAAGTGGGGCGAGGTTGGTTGTACGGTTTTGAAATTAAACCTATAAGGTTTTTGAAACCTTATAGGTTTAGGTAGGTTCTCCCTGTCCGCAAAGTCCCGAGGCGAAGTCTCCCGCGGAGACAAAGGCTAAAAAATCTTGAATTATTTCAGAACAGAAGTATCAAATTCAAATCCAATCAAAACTGGATTGCCAGAAATTATTTTATCAAATCCTTTAACAATGACGATGGGCTTATTTTTTCCATATACGTATATCTCTTCTGTCTTGGGTAAAATCAACCAGGCAAGCTGGCAGCCATTTTCCATGTATTCTTCCATCTTCTTCTTGGCCTCCTTCAACGAATCTGAGTCTGACATCAATTCAGCAACAAACTCGGGACAGATGGGTGGATATTTTTCTTTCTCTTGCTCCGTCAATTTGTTCCAGGTTGAAAAGCTAATCCAAGATGCATCGGGGGAACGAAAAGATTGATTGGGGAGTTTGAAGCCTGTTGAAGAATCAAACACCAGTCCGCTTCCAGATTGCTCTGCCCAGGCATCCAATCTCGAAATTATTTTCGTGTTTCGTCTGCCTGTTTTTCCTCCTGTTAGTGCCATAAGTAAAATGTTTCCACTTTTGTCCCTTTCAAATTTTAGTTCTCGGTTCATTTGGCAAAACTCGTAGAACTCATCATCTGTAAAAGTGTCCTTTAGGTGAGAGGTCAATTTCAACGAAACATTTTCCATATATCGTTCAGAAAAAATCATAAAATTTTAGTAACAAATCAAATATACAATTTTGAATTAAATCCAACCGCCAACATATCAAATATTCATTCAAACCCATAAGCTTTCAAAAACCTTATAGGTTTACTTCCCCTCCAAAAAATTTCTATACGCCTCCTCAAAGGTTACAGGGTTGGTTTTGGTTTTGTCTTGCTGCCACTGTTGCACCACTTTGGTGTGGCCATTGGGCAATGAGCCTTTGTAGAGTTGCGGTAACAATTGAAAGGTGCTGAGCATAAAATACAGCGAGGCCAACGTTACAAAAATCAATTGTATGCCCGACTTGTTGCGGAACTGTATGACTTTCTTCCACGCACTTGTTTCTTCTCCATTCAAAATAATCTGGCCCTTCCACCATCCGAAAATAATAAAACCTACAAGGCAGCCGATGGCCAACAAAATAGTTATTGATGACAACGCAAGCGGCAGAAAGTTGCTCCCAAGCAATAGCAGCAACGCCAAAAAATACAAGGCAATACTGCCCTTCACTTTCAAAGGGGTTTGCTGCGCATAGTGCCATGCCCGAAGCAAGTGATAGGTGTTTACCCCGAACAGGATTATGAGCAAGATTAATTTCATCTGAGAGCTGCCGGTAATACCCACCTCGATGCCCTGAAGAAAATACAACAGGCAAATCCCGCCCAACGCAACCAATTCAATGCCCAGACTTATTTTATAATCTCGCTTCATTTCTTGCTCTTTGGGCAGCAGCAAAACCAATTCAAACAAGAACACAAGCGCAAAGGCGAGTGCCACATAACTCATCAACACCACACCGTAGCTGTTGAGCGCCATAGATGCAAACGCGCCCATCACCAGCAGCAACATCAACACATAGTATAAAGCAATGTTCTTTCTCATTTTATATTGGGGCTAAGAAGTAGGTAAATTCCCAAAGCAACGACTCATCCATGCCCTGCCACTCGGGTGCTTGTTGCTGGCTGCGCACAATCTGGCCCAGTATAGAGTAGTAGCAGGCAAGTTCTTGGTCTTGTGTTAACGTTGGGGGCATGGCGCTGAGTGCCGTATAATAATTTCCATCGGTGGCGGTGCCCAATATCATGCCCACGGTGCCGCGCACTTTTGATATTTCTATCAACTCTTTCGTGTAGTCGCTTGATAGTTTGTTCATTTTTTCTCCGCCCACTTTGCCCATTACATATACCATAAACCGCCTGGCGTCCAACTCATCGAAAATGCCTCCATTAAGGGTACTGAAATCAACTCTGCTTACCATCGCATATGCCGAGTCAAGAAAAACAAAAGCAGCAGGCTGGTAGGTTTTGTAAAGTCCCTCGGCCGAGGCTGCATAGAGAAATGCTTTTTGGTATGGCTCATAGCGTGCAATGATTTCCATTGCTTCCTGGTGGTGCCCGTTCACCGCAAGGTGCGAGGTCAAATCAATAACGGCATTGATAAAGTATGTCTGGTTAAGGTATTCGTATTTGTTGCCGGCACTTATGAGTTTGTCTTTTTCCAATTGCTTAAAATACCCCATGCCTTCTCCGGTGTTTCCTTTATCAAAACTCCGGTTGGCCAAAATCAATAAAGGCAAACTTTTATCGAAACTGTTTCCTGCACCGCTTAAGGTGGCAAAGGCAAGCAAATCGGTCAATATTTTGTCAGGAACAATAAAGTCATTTTGAAAATAGCCCGTGCCTTCTGCTGGTCGTCTGGACAAATAAAATTCGTGCGCGGATGAAATCCAGTCATGTATCAGGTTTATTGTTTCGGGCGTGTTGTAATGCACTTGAAGCAACCCTTTGCGCATCACATAATCAATAAACAAATAGGTGTTGAATTTATGGGCAAACCAGCCATCGCGATAATCGGGATAGAGAAAAACCATTTTGCGTGGCGATTGAATGGTGCGTATCCCATCACTGAAATAGCGATAGTTCACGGCCACTTTGCCGGCCAAATGTTCTTCGCTCACTTGTTTGAAATGTGCCCAGGCTTTGTGCAGCCATTCGTCCATTTGGTTTTGATTGATGGGCAGGCCACGGTCGTATAAATATTTGCTGTAAAGTATTGCCACCCGTTTGTAGTGCATGGCCAACAGATAGTTCCGCTCGTTGGGGTCCTTCACCTCTTTGGCCAACCGCTCATACTCGGTGGCCAGTGCAAAGTATTGTTCGCGTTTGGCCAGGCCGAGGTTTATGTGAAAGTAGCCCGTGTTGGATCGTGTAAAGTTTTTGACGAGGTTAATGCCGAACAATCCTGGTATATAGCCCGAACGGATTACCGCATTGCGATAGACGGTGAGCGGGTCATCGGTGGGGTGGTGCTGCACCAGCCAAACACTGAATTTTTTTATTTCACCGGTGTGGTTGTATTGATAGAGGTAGCCCAAGAGATTGTTATAGTTGTTGAACAAGCTGCTGCGAAAATAACTTTCGGGCAGCATTTCAAAGCATTGGATTATTTTATCGGCATCGCCCAAGGCGGCATAGAGTGAGGCGATGGTATGATAGCCCCCATTGTAGTCGCTGGGTATGCGCCCGTTGCTCTCATAATTGCCCTTTACATAATACAGTTTAAAAATATTTTGTGCTGCGTTATCGGCAAAAGGCGAAACGCGGGACAACATGCCCGAAATATTTTCCTCGCTTGGTTTGCCAAACGTGAGCCAGAGTTGAATGGCCAAGTTCAATTCGGTAGGCACCATTTGTTTGTAGGGCGCGGTCGAGGAAAAAAAATAGTTTATCAACCCGTGTTGCCTGGCTGCCAGTGCCGGTATAAGTTCATCGGCTAAGCGTGGCGATGGGTTGTAGTATTCATCGTAGGCCAGCAAAAGCAAAAACTGGTTTTGTTGTTCCAACAAAAAAGTAGCCCGCTCATGGCCATCGCCTTCATAATTTTTAAAGGCCTCCACCAACCTGTCCATCAATTCTGTTTTGAGCGGCATTTTGCTGTGCTTGTCGTGGTACAGTATCAGGCGATAGGCTGCGAGGGTAAGTTCTACTTGTTGCTTTTTGTTGATGAGCCCATTTAAGTAAGTAATAATGCTTCCGTTTTTCAGGCGCTCTTCCATCAGCAGATAAGTGGCTTTGCCCAGGTCGCTCACCTCTTTGGACTCGAGCAGGCGATGGGCTTTTTCCATCACCAACGTTTCTACTTGCTTGTTCGTTTTGCGCTGGGCATCGAACCAATAAAATCCTGAAAGCAACATGAGGGCAGCCAATGCAACCACCGTGGCAATCTTGCCCGCACCGTATTTCATGAACGCACGTGTGAGCATTACTTTGCCGGCACTGCGCTTGATAAATTCTTTTGTTTCGGCCAGCAGTGTTTCCGATTGTTCCCTTGATTTTATGGGGTCGTTTTTTATTTCAGAGTAGCGGTCAATCCAATACACGTTGGGTTTGCATTGGTCGAACCAGTTTTCAAAATAGGTGAGCGGCCCGAGCGGTAACAAGAAACCGGAATTTTTACCGCTGTCTTTCCATCGCGCCAATTGTTTTTTGAAATCGAGAAAAGTGGAGTAAAATTCAAATTCCTGATTGGCCCACTTGTTAAGCAAGCCCCAGTTGCGGATAAGGCTTTCGTGCGTGATGTCCAGCACACTGTCTGGGGTGAGTGCTTGCGTCTCGGCATCGTCTGTTTTGTATGGGCGAATGAACGAGTTGTTGCTTTCGCGGAAAAGGTTCAGTACTCCGCCCACCACCACGGTGGTCAGGTTTGGTTGGCAGATGATGTTGGTGATTTCTTGCAGTGTCATGCGGTTCCGCACGGCACGGCTATCGTCAATTTTGGTGAGGCAGGCAAACGTGAGGGCGATAATACGCTTGGCATCTTTTTGTGTGATGGGATTGGCCGCGTTGTTTGCGTTGTAATAAACCCAAGCACTTTCATACAAACGGCTGGCGTGTATCTCAATGATTTTGTTCAGTCCCGGATCGGCATAAAATTTTTTCTGGTTTTCTGGAATGTTCTCCAACCATTGGGCGTATCGCGGCAGATTGGCATCGGGCAAATCGGTGGCAGCCATGCCGCCCACCATCGCGTAGTGGATTAAATCCATTTCCTCTTGTCCATCGTTGGCTGCGAGCCACACCTGGCGCAAGGTGTGTTGCAAAATCGGGAGTTGGTCAATGCCATCGGCCAAATCATACACCAGCCTTTCCACCAACCTGCGCGCAATGCGGTTGCCGCTGAGCACGGCCGGCTCTTCAATCACTTGTTTGATTTCTTTGCGCTTGAGGCGGGGCACAAAAAATTGCGAGTAGCCAATGTATTCTGGCAGTCCGCGAAAAGCAGAACATTGCCCGATATAATCCGAGCGCATGGTACACACCACATACACGGGCAGGTTGCGCTGCAGCGCGATGCGGGCAGTTTCGAGCGCGAGGTTCACCACAATTTGCGAGTCTTGCGAAGGTGCCTCGTTCAAATAATTTTCCGGGTTGGTGAAAAATTCTTCAAACTGGTCAACAATAATCAACAGGTTGGCGGCACTGCGGGTTTTGTGCTTGCGTGTTGGTTCATCCAAGGTTTTCCAAGCCGGGTCATTTTCATCGGTATAAAAGGAAGAGTTCACATACAAATCAATGAGGGAAGAAAACCCCCTGCGCAATTCTGTTTCTATGGTGGCCGGGTTGGCACCAAACGTTTCGGCCACAGCCGAGGCCATGTTTTTTACAGGCGCACGCTCGGGGCGAAAATCCGTGACTACCCAATTGGTATATTTTGCTTTGAAGAAACCCGCCCGTGCATTGGGGATAAGCCCTGCATAAATCAGCGAAGACTTGCCTTCGCCCGAAGCACCCGTGAGCATCAGGAATTTATTTTGCTCCAGCAGTTTCGCCACTTGGTCTATCTGCTCATCGCGCCCCTTAAAATACAGCGACTCCTCTTCCGTGAATGAACGGAGACCGGTGTAGGGGCAAATGGTGTTTGTTTCTTGCATGGACTTAAAAATTCAAAATTCGCTAACTTCAAAATTCAACACTCAACACTCGTCAGTCAAACTTCAAATTCTTTCCTTCCAAATGGAAGTACGATTTACGAATGTTGATTTTTGAGGTTTGAAGTGGAAGATGCTTCGTAACTTCAAAATTCAACACCCAACACTCGTCATTCAAACTTCAAATTCCTTTAAATTTAAAATTCAACACTCGTCATTCAAACCTCAAACTCCTTCCCTACCAAATGGAAGTACGATTTACGAATGTTGATTTTTGAAGTTTGAAGTGGCTGGTAACTTCAAAACCTTTCATCAATTGCTCTCATCCACATAAGGAATAAAATCTGTTTTGGCGAACCACGCATACGTGTCTTCATACTCTTTCCACTCCGGTGCTATCGGTTTGCCTTCGGCATAGCCCAATAGTATTTCCCACAAAAACGTAAGTTGGTCGGCATCTGAAATATTGCCCGGGATTACCTGTGTGGCTTTGAACAACTCTCCACGATAGGCAAGCCCTCGGGCCATGCGCTGAAGGACAATAAATTTTTGTGCCTGGTTTTTTATAATGCCTTTGGCTTGCTCAACAGAATTTTCGGAAGGAGCGTTGGTCACCAAGGCAATGGCAATGCGATAGCGGTTGGGTTGCTCCGAATTAAGATTTTCTACACGCGCCATTTCGGCCATGGCCGAATCCAGCAGCTGCTGCACTCGCTTGCCATCCCTATTCTTCTCCGAAAAATCGCGGGCCACATAAGCATATAACGATGAGCGGTTGGCGGGTTTCTTAAAGAAATCAAGAATATGTTTCGCTTCTTCGGGCTTATTGTTCTGCGTAAAGCATGTGAACGCTTTGGCCATCAGCTTAAATGAACTGGAGTTGGAATAGCCGGGAAGAATCCTGTTGCGGAGCAGGTTGCCAAAATTTTCTGTTTTAAGTTTTGAATAATACTTCAAGGCCATCGCCTCATCATTTTTTTCTAAGGCATAGTAGCCCACGTATAGATAAAGCAGGTTCAAATCTATTTTGGCTCCGGCATTCAGTTTATCGAGGGCATCGGCTAACTTAACAAACACATTTACATCGGCATGGTGGCGCATGAAAATGTCTCCCGCAAAAGCGTGTGTATGGTAATCGGTCAGCCAATTTTCAATCAGTTTCATTTCCCTGGGCTGCGCATACAATGCTTCGAGCAACGTATTGTCAATCAGGTATTCGATAAAACTGGCAGACATATAGTTCCAATGAAAATCGCGGGCGCCCAATGGAACGAAGGCATAAATTAAATCAGGAAACAAATAGAGGGTGTTGCGGGGAGCGGTAAGCAAGTCGGCACCGGCTGTTCCTACCCGTTCTATGCTTTCATTTAGGTAAGCGGTGTTTACTTGGTTGTAATGTGCTGTGCTTTTTTGGAAGAGGGCCGTAACGGTTTCACGATTGTATTTCTTTCCAGCCACTTCTGCCTGATGGGCGATGGTAATGCCTTCGTTTTTATAGGACAAGGCCAGCAGAAAGTTTTGCTCGTTGAGGTTTTCATTTTTCTTGGCTGCTTCCCGGAATTTTCCAAAAAAGAAACCAATTTCCTTTTCATCGGCATATTGCAAATTCAAGTTATTGAATTCACTCCAAAAATTTTGGTATAGGGTGTTGCGTGTAAGATTGTAAGGCTTTGCCCTGCCCAGCAGGCGTTGGTAAAAGTCTATCTCGGCCATCTTCTTGCGTTCGCAATAGCCTTGTACAAAAGCATCGAGCTGGCCGTGGTTATTGCTTCGATAAAATACAGAGACCACATTACTGGCATTGTCCAGCATATTGGTATAATCGCGCTGGTAGTAAGGCTCGTTGTATTTTAAAAGTGTATCCGTGGCTTGCAACGCCTTATCTGTTTTTCCATCCGCAGCATACAGGCAAGCCAACGACTGGTAGAGGCCATTGAAATTAAACCCATAGCCCTGATAGCCGCGGATGAGAAGTTGGTCTTGCTTAAAATAATTGGTTGCCCATTCGCTACGGGTTTTGTTTTCGAAGGGTGATAGGGCCAAGATAACGATCGCCAATTCTTGTGGTGAGAAGGCATTGAAGTTGATGGCCGTCTCCAATGCAAGCGTGAAGTTGAGCATGTCACTAAAGTCGTTCTGTTGTTTCTCCAACACGGCAAGCACTGCTTGGGCCGAGCGCCTGGCGTTTGTCTTTTGCAAGGCAAGCAAATTTTCGGAGGGATTGTAAAAATGGGCCAGGCTCAATGTAGTGCGCCACTCGTTCACATTTTTTAAATATTCCGAAAGCTGTTTTCCATTGGTATAGTTTACTTCAAAATTTTTGAACAACCCTTCGGTAGTGGATAGGGCTTCGGCAATTTCCTGGGCGGGTTCAGTGCGCCCTTCAAAAATCAGGGAGATGGCAATGCCATTGGCCATTACAATTTTTTCGAGCGGGTCTTTTATGGTTTCAATTGATTGGGGAATGGTGGTGAGCTTTAACCGAAGTTGTTCATTCACAAACGTAGCCCTGTCTCCATAAGGCACCTTGGGATTGTTGAGCAAGGCTACAGCTTGCTCTTGAATATTTTCGAGCACGGCTTCGTTGCGCCTGTCCAAATATTTTTTTACGGCAAAGGAACTGAGCGTGAAAAAAGCAATCAACACCAGCACGGCAGCAATTTTACGTGGGCCGTATTTCATCATCGTGCGTGTAACGATATGTTTGCGCGCACTACGTTGTAAAAATTCTTGCGCGTTTGTTAAAATGACAGAAGCCCTTGCTTGTCGCTGTTCATGGTCCAGTTCTTCGCTCAGGTAGCGGGCAATCCACTCCACATTTGGTTTTACTTTGTTGAACCAGTTTTCAAAATATGTGAGCGGGCCGATATAAAGTAAAAACGAATTGGCTTTGCCACTGTCCGTCCATCGGTTCAGTTGCTGATTGAAATCGAGGTAGGTGGTGTAGCTGTTAAATTCTTCCTTTGCCCACGCGGCCAGGTTAAGCCAGTTGCGGATGAGGCTTTCATGTGTGATGTCGAGCACCGAATTGGCTTGCAGCTCCGGCACTTCCTCCTGAAATGGACGGAGCAACGTATTTCCAGGCTCGCGGAATACGCTTAATGCCTGACCAACTTTTTTATAATCCAGATGGGGGAGGTTAAGCAAGGCAGTTATTTCTGCGAGCGTCATGCGGTTGCGCACGGCACGGCTGTTGTCAATTTTGGTGAGGCACTTAAAAGCCGTTTCGATTATGAGTTGCGCATCGGCTTCGCTGATGTTTTGTTGGCCACCATTGCCGTGGTTCATGTCCTTATTGCCGTGGTTCGTGCCCTCACGAACCACACTACTACCACTGCCAAGTTCCTCACGAACAACCCCACCATGCGATGCAAAGTTATACAGCTTGTTGGCGTGGGTGTTTAGCACGTTTTGCAAATCGGGCTGTTGGTAGCAAGCCTGTATTTTGGCCGACAGCCCGCCAAACCATTTATTAAAACGTCCGGCATCTTCACTGGGCAAATCGTTTCCGTTCATGCCGCCCACCATGGCGTAGTGCAGCAAGTCCATTTCGGCTTTGCCTTCGTCTGCCATTTTCCAGATTTGATAAATGGTTTGGCGGGCTGTCGGCCAAAAT
>JANOQB010000326.1:0-2822 GCA_031422215.1 Cytophagales bacterium
GGATGCACAGGCCGTAAAGGTTGGCAACAACACTCCACTCGCTAGGTCTTATTATTCGAGAGAGGGAAACCCCTTGTGGAGCCAGGAATCAACCAAAGCAATAAAAAATTGTCTTATCACGTATTCAAAATATTCAATCGACTATCCTTATCCACAGGCCACTTCGGTGCACTCGGCAAGTTTGGGCATGGAGTATCCCATGATTTGTTTTAATGGCGCGCGCCCAAATAAAGATGGCTCTTTCTCCGATCGCACCAAATGGGGATTGGTAGGTGTGGTGATCCACGAAGTAGGCCACAACTTCTATCCGATGATCATCAACAACGATGAGCGCCAAACAACCTGGATGGATGAAGGCTTGAACACGTTTGTGCAATATCGCACCCAACTGGAGCACTATCCTGATATGCCCCAACGCAGAGGCCCTGCTGCCGGCATCGTTCCATACATGAAGAGTGACCCCGAACTTCAACGGCCACTGATGGTAAATTCAGAAACCGTGGCGAGACAAAATTTCGGCAACGAGCAATATGCAAAGTGCGCCACCGCCCTCAACATCTTGCGCGAAACCGTGATGGGCCCCGAACTTTTCGACAAGGCATTTAAAGAATATGGACAACGTTGGGCTTTCAAACATCCCAAGCCTGCCGACTTCTTTCGCACACTGGAAGATGCCAGTGCGGTTGACTTGGATTGGTTTTGGAAAGGCTGGTTCTACACCACCGACCAGTGCGACCAAAGTGTGGAAAACGTAAAATGGTTTCAGGTAAAAAAAGAGACCAAAGAATTGGAAGGCAAAGGCAAAACGGTGAAGCAGCAATCGCTGGGAAGCGGGCAACCGGGAAAAAATGCAGATAATTTTAGTGATGGTCCCGAACTGATTACCGTGCTGCCAACAGACGACCGTTTCTATGGAGACTTCCGAGCCCGTGTTGACGACAAGGCACTGATCACAAAAATGGAAAGCAAAAATTTCTATGAGGTAACATTGGCCAATAAAGGTGGCCTGATGATGCCGGTGATCATCGAATGGACATTTAAAGACGGAACCAAAGAAATTGAAAGGTTGCCCGCAGAGATCTGGCGCAACAATGAGAGCAAAATGACCAAGGTGTTTGTGAAAGAAAAAGAAGTGACCAACATAGTGATCGATCCCAAACATGAAACTTCGGACATCAGTGCTGACAACAATACTTTTCCACGAGTGGCACAGCCCAGCAAGTTTGATGAGTTGAAGAAGAGGAATTGAGCTATACTAAAAAAATTAATTTATGATTGGGAAATAGTATTGGTTGCTTGCTTACCATACGGTCGTCCCAACGGGACTTTGCTCTCTCGCTTAAATTTTTCTACCATATGGTCGTCCCGTTGGGACTTAATCAAGAAAAAATCCCCTAGGGATGATCTTATGGTAGTAGCTTAGCAGATGTGCAAACAAAAAATCCCGTAAGGATGACCTTATGAATGCCAGTTCAATCACCTACCCTGTGTATTTTTGGTGGTCAATGACCGTCAGAAAAGCTTCCTCACTTATTAAGAATTACAAGAAAATACCATTTTGATATACTTATGAAAAAACTATTGATCCTCCTCTTCACCACCGCAAGCATCCTTTCGCACGCCCAGCAGAAAGAGTGGGAAGGAAAATTTGAACAGCTTGATCAAATGATGCCCACTCCCAATAGCTACCGCAGCAGTTCGGGTGCACCCGGCCATGCTTATTGGCAGCAGCGCGCAGACTATGTGATTGATGTGGAGTTGAACGATGACACGCATACGATCACGGGCTCAGAAACAATCACCTATTATAACAACTCACCCGAAACGCTTACTTACCTATGGTTGCAGTTGGATCAAAACCTGTATGACCAAAGTAGCATGACGCGAAAAACTTCGGGGAGTGTTTTGCGCGATTCTGTGCCCGCGAAATTTTTGGCCACCACCACCGGAGCCTATGAGTTTGAAGGAGGATACCAAATCAAATCGGTAAGGGATGCTGCCGACAAAGCATTGGAACACACCATCAACTTTACCATGATGCGGGTGGACTTGCCCATGCCGCTAAAGAGCGGAGAAAAATATTCCTTCAAAATAGATTGGTCGTACAACATCAACGACATGATGAAGATCGGTGGCCGCACAGGCATGGAATATTTTCCTGACGATGGCAACTATATTTATTTTGTAGCGCAGTGGTTTCCGCGCATGTGTGTGTTTGACGATTTTGAAGGCTGGCAACACAAGCAATATCTGGGAGGTGGTGAGTTTGCCCTCACCTTTGGAAATTACAAAGTGCGCATCACCGTTCCTTCCGATCATCTCGTGGGTGCCACCGGCTGGCTTCAAAACCCTAAAGACGTATTGGCCAAAGAACAATTGGAACGTTTTGAAAAAGCACGCACTACTTTTGATAAGCAAGTTTGGATTGTGACGGAAGAGGAAGCGAAGAAGATGGAAAAAGAACGCTCAAAGAAAAAAAGCACGTGGGAATTTCATGCGGAGAATGTTCGCGACTTTGCTTTTGCCTCTTCACGCAAATTTATCTGGGATGCCATGCCAACCATGGTAGAAGGCAAAAAAGTGATGTGTATGAGCGGTTACGGAAAAGAAGCATACTCATTGTACCGCAAGTACAGTACAAAAGCAGTTGCACATACCATCAAAACCTATTCAAAATTCACTATACCTTATCCTTACCCGGTAGCACAAAGCCTGGAAGCGGCTAACGGTATGGAATACCCGATGATTTGTTTTAATTTTGGCCGTACCGAAAAAGATGCCAACGGAAATTACAGTGCCAATAGTACTTACAGCGAAGGAAC
>JANOQB010000327.1:0-3212 GCA_031422215.1 Cytophagales bacterium
GGACGATTGTCAGAGCAATGGCAAGGGCTAAATAGTTTTTAAAAAAAGTAGGCAGTAGGCAGAGGGCAGTAGGCAGTTTGCCCGAAACATAAACGATACATAATCTTTAACTAAATCAATAACATGGAAAAAGAAATAACAGTCATCGTGAATGGTGAAGCAAAGAAAGCAACGGTGGAGCCGAGGCTCTTGCTCGTTCATTTGATAAGGGAAAATTTTAATATGACCGGTACGCACATTGGGTGCGACACATCGAATTGTGGTGCTTGCACCGTGTTGGTGGATGGCAAGTCGGTGAAGTCATGTACGATGCTTGCGGTGCAGGCGGATGGAAAGAAAATTTCAACGGTGGAAGGGCTGTTGAATGCGGATGGCACGTTGGCGGCCATTCAGGAAGCGTTCAAGGAGAACCATGCGTTGCATTGTGGGTTTTGTACTCCGGGCATGATGATGCGCTCGGTGGAGTTGTTGCAGAAAAACAATAATCCTACGGAAGAGGAAATCAGGTGGGGGATTTCGGGGAACCTTTGCAGGTGTACGGGCTACAATAATATTGTGAAGGCTGTGCAGTATGCAGGGGCGAAGATGCGTGGGGAGAAGTTGCCTTCGACTGAGCCGGTGTTTGTTTGACCTCACCCCCGGCCCCTCTCCAAAGGAGAGGGGAGCGTACTATTAACGATTACCTATTAACCATTAACTTAAAAACATGAACCAAGAATGTAAAACTTCGAAAGCCATCAGCGGGATGGGCCACTCGATGAAGCGCAAAGAAGACGGGCGCTTTGTGCAGGGTAAAGGCAATTACGTGGATGATATTAAATTGGACGGGATGCTGTACATGGACATCCATCGCAGTCCTTATGCGTATGCGAAAATCAAAAAAATAAATATTGACAAGGCGATGAAGGTGCCGGGTGTGGTGGCCGTTATCACGGGAAAAGATTTGGAAAAATATAATCTGCATTGGATGCCCACGCTGATGAGCGACACGCAGATGGTGCTGCCCACCGACACGGTTATGTATCAAGCGCAAGAAGTGGCCGCAGTGATTGCCACGAGCCGCTACGCTGCCGCAGATGGTGTGGAAGCGGTGGAGGTTGAATATGAAGTGATGAAGCCGGTGATGGACCCGTACAAAAGCACGATGCCTGGCGCACCGGTTCTTCGCACAGATAAAAAAGGAAAGACCGACAACAAGATTTGGCATTATGAAGTGGGCGACCGCGCAAAAACAGATGCGCTGTTTGCCAAAGCCGAAGTAGTTGTGAAAGAACAAATCTATGTGCCGCGCATTCACGTGGCCTCGATTGAAACGTGCGGATGTGTGGCCGACTATCACAAGGTGAACAATCACTTGACGATGTACATGACTACGCAAGCGCCTCACGCGATACGCACCGTGATTGCGCTTGTGGCGGGCCATGTGGGATTAACGGAAGAAAAAATCCGCGTTATCTCGCCCGATATTGGTGGAGGCTTTGGAGGAAAAGTGCCTGTGTATCCGGGCTATGTGATAGCCATTGCTGTTTCGTTTTTGGTGGGCAAGCCCGTGAAATGGATTGAAGACAGAAGCGAAAATTTGCAAGCCGATTCGTTTGCGCGCGACTATCACATCACGGCTGAGATGGCGGGCACGAAGGCGGGAAAAATTCAAGGCATACGTTTCAAAGTATTGGCCGACCACGGCTATACCGATGCGAGCGCGAACCCATCGAAGTTTCCTATTGGGATGTTTTCGATATGCACCGGCTCTTATGATTACGATACTGCTTTTGTTGAGGCCGATGCAGTTTATACCAACAAGCCTCCGGGTGGTGTGGCCTATCGGTGTTCGTTCCGCGTAACGGAAGCGGTGCAAGGCATTGAGCGCATCACGGACAGGTTTGCACAGACCATCGGCATGGACCCAGCGGAGTTCCGTTTCAATAATTTTTTGAAGAAGGAACAGTTCCCGTGGAAGTCGCCAACGGGATGGACGTATGACAGCGGAGATTACGGACCCGCGCTACAAAAAGCAATGGACGTGATTGACTATGCGGGCTTGAGAAAGGAACAAATCGAGAAAAGAAAGAAAGGCGAAATCATGGGCATTGGCATTTGCAGTTTCACCGAAGTGGTGGGCGCGGGGCCATCGAAAGATTTCGACATCCTCGGAATAAAAATGTTTGACAGTGCAGAGATTCGCGTGCACCCAACGGGCAAAGCCATCGCACGTTTTGGTACGAAGAGCCAAGGGCAAGGGCATGAAACAACTTATGCTCAAATCATTGCCGAAGAGTTGGGGATACCTGCCGAAAATATTCAAGTGGAAGAAGGCGATACGGATACTGCTCCTTATGGATTGGGCACGTATGCAAGTAGAAGCACGCCAACGGCAGGCGCGGCAGCAGCAGTGGCGGCACGCAAGCTGCGCGACAAGGCGAGAAAAATTGCTGCGTACTTGTTGGAAGTGAGCGAGGAAGATTTGGAATGGGAGCCCGGAGTATTTTTTGTGAAGGGCGCACCCGAGAAAAAGAAAACGATTCAAGAACTTGTGTTCGCGGCCTACACCAATCACCCGCAGGGGATGGAAGCGGGCTTTGAAGCCACACATTATTATGACCCTCCAAATCTTACGTTCCCGTTCGGCAGCTACATCTGCGTGGTGGACATAGACAAAGAGACGTGCGAAATAAAAGTGAGGCGCTTCGTGGCCATTGACGATTGTGGAAATCTTATCAACCCGATGATTGTGCAAGGGCAAGTACACGGTGGCCTCACGCAAGGCATTGCGCCCGCGATGTATGAGGAATTGATTTATGATGACGATGGCAATATTTTGAACGGCACGTTCATGGATTACCTCGTGCCCACTGCGGTGGAGTCGCCCAATTGGGAGACGGGCCACACGATTACGCCATCGCCCCATCACCCCATCGGTGCGAAAGGAGTTGGCGAGTCGCCCACGGTGGGTGCACCGCCTGCGATAGCGAATGCGATATGTGATGCGTTGCTGCCGTTTGGGATTACGAACATTGATATTCCGATTACGCCATTTAAGGTTTGGAAGGCTTTGAGGGAGAAAGGGGTTTTATAGAGCGTGAACTCTACAAGGGTTTCCAACCCTTGTAGAGTTTTTATTATTGGAATGAAAAAAGCCGCGCCATTTATGGTGCGGCTTTTTTATGCAACTAATTTGGCGGCAGAATTACAATTTTATTTTTTTTTGGGTC
>JANOQB010000328.1:0-2001 GCA_031422215.1 Cytophagales bacterium
ATAAAATAAGCGGTGCCCACGCGGGTGCTGTCTGTGATCACCAGATCCATAGCCGTCTCTTCGGGCGACTTGCCATAAATTTTTGAAACCTCGGCCAGTGTCTTGCCAGTAAACCGTTTTAACGAATCATTCGCAAATCCAAGCAACAGCACCCGATCAGGACTTCCTGCCATTAGCAAAAGGTTTTCCCATTTATCCGAAGGCTTGCGCATTTCATCCAATGCTCTCTTTCTTACTTTGGGATTTTGCAACCGCTTTATCCATTCTTTGATCCCACCTTCCTGCACCCAGGGTGGCATGGATGCATCCAAACCCGTGGCACCGGCTGTATAGGTGTACATATCCGCAGTAATTTTTAAGCCTTCCAAATTGGCTTTGTCAATCTTGGCCAGCACGGTATCCAATTTCCACCAATTGTTGTTGCCAGCCATTTTTAAATGATAGATTTCGGCAGGAAGTTTTCCTTCACGCGCAATTCGGATGGTTTCGTCCACCGCTCCAAAAATATTGTTTCCCTCGCTGCGCATGTGGGTGATGTACATGCCACCATATTCACCGGCCACTTTGCACAACTCGATCAACTCTTCGGTGGAAGAATAATTTGCTGGCGCATAAATCAATGAGGAGCCAACTCCCATCGCTCCTTCTTCCATGGCTTGCTTCACCAGCATTTTCATCCGCTTCATTTCTTCATCGTTTGGCAACCGATTGGCATAGCCCAACTCGTGTACGCGCACACTGGTAGCCCCAACGAATGAAGCCACGTTCGGAGAAATTCCTTTACGCTCAAGCGACTCGAGATATTCGCCCAGGCTTGTCCATTCAATATCATATTTTGTATCGGGGTCGCGCTTCATCGCATCGCGGGCATCCGCTTTCATTTGATCGTTGAGCGGGCCCATGCTGTTGCCTTCGCCAAACACTTCCAAGGTAACGCCTTGCCGGATGTCGGACTGCGAATTGCCATCGAGGATCAGCGACTCGGTGGCCCAACTCAGCATGTTGATAAAGCCCGGTGCAACGGCCAATCCCTGTGCATTGATTTCCTTTGCTCCCACGGCTTTCGAAAGATCGCCAACGAAAGCAACCGTATCGGCATTGATGCCAACATCAGCAATAAAGCCAGCCTTGCCGGTGCCATCATAGACAGTGCCTCCTCGAATAACAATATCGAATTTTTGCTTTTGGCAAGAAGTTAGAATAAGCAAAAGGGCTGCAAAGGGAAAAATTGCTTTCATTGAATTGGGGTTGGTGATTTTAAATTTAATAAAAAAAAATCAAGATTAGCTCAAGCCCAGGAAAAACGAATACTATTAAGAGAGTGGTTCTTCTTTTTTGATCATAAACTTACACTATCGAGAAATTTTTCAAAGAAAATTTTACTTTGCAACCGAAATGAAAATAAGCCAGCTTCCAATAGACGAGAAAGAAAGACTTGTTGCCCTGCGCACATTTCAAATCTTAGACACGGAATCGGATCCTGATTTTGACGGCCTTGTTGAATTGGCTTCGCAACTATGCGAAGTGCCCATTGCCCTGATTACCTTGATTGACGAGCACCGCCAATGGTTTAAATCAAAAATTGGCTTGGATATCGATGAAACCAGCCGCGACCTGGCCTTCTGCGCGCACACCATTCACGAGAATGATCTATTGGTGGTGAATGATACATTTGAGGATGAGCGTTTTTTCGACAATCCGTTTGTAATTGGTGAACCTACTATTCGGTTCTATGCTGGCATGCCATTGATCACCAAAAACGGTTATAAGCTTGGCTCCCTGTGCGTGATCGATAAAAAACCGAGGCAACTAAATGAAAAGCAGATGGCCGACTTGCGAATACTTGGAAAGCAAGTGATCAATTTGCTCGACCTGCGATTAATGAACTTGGAGTTGCAGAGTAAGGTTAGGCAAAAGACTGAAGAGCTAAATGATGTTTTCAATAAAATAACCGATGCCGTTGTTATACTCGATAAAAACTGGTGTTACACCTATTTAAAC
>JANOQB010000329.1:0-2241 GCA_031422215.1 Cytophagales bacterium
GTTCTGATAATCTCGCTATTAATTACTAAAAGATACGAATTAAGCGTCAAAAAAATAATGATTATGCGGATGTGAAAAATTTTGAAATTAACAGTGTCGGTTGAACATGCACTAGCAAGCTAACTTGAAAGCCTGAAGCAATTTAAATATAAAAATCCTGCTTTGGCGTGTTCGCTACATCACTAAAAAATTCTGCTACTTTTTGTGTTACTGCTTTAAAATAGTTGCTGCCTTTGGCTGCGGTGGCCTGGCGCGGGTCGCCCACCCCGGTGTCGGTTGTAACCTGTGTCCATTTTCTTTCGGCCCAGGCCCAGCCTTCGTGCATGGCCTTGAAGCGGAATTTTTTTGCCTTGCCTTCACCTGCTTCACTCAAGGGCCGCACCAACTGTGGCCGCAAATGCAAAATCAAACTGGTCTCCATCTCTCCGGCATGGTCGTCTTTGTTCACAAAAAATTCTTTCTGGTCTATGGATTTAAACCAATCGCAAGAGCATAAAAACATTTTTGGGAATTTCAATCCCAACTCGCGTATCATGGTTTTAAAATCATTGCCACCGTGACTGTTGAGGATAATCAACTTGTGAATACCTTGGCGGTTTAATACTTCAATCACATCGCGCAGTACAGCAAATTGAGTGGAGGGGTTCATGTTCATATCCAACAACACATCGTGCTGACCTGTGTTTACACCAAACGGAATGGCGGGCAACACGATTACTTTCGATCCTTTCTCCCACGCCAACCGGGCCGCCTCGGCAGCAATTTCTTCGGCTTCAATAATGTCGGTGCCATACGGCAAATGATAGTTGTGCGCCTCGCACGCGCCCCACGGAAGAATGGCCACATCAAACGTTGAGTCTTCGATTGTCTTCCAATTGTTTTCAGCAAGAATATAGGGACGCATGGGGATTTTTGATTTAGGATCTAAGTCTTGGCAAGATTTGATATTCCAATTTCGTCAATCAAACTTCGTCATTCATCATTCGATATTCAAATTTGAATTATGAATCAATGTCGTTTAGTTAAGGAATGATTTGAACCACATAGGCAGATAGAAACATAGAAATACTCACATAGAAACCAATAACACCTATGCGAAATCTATGTGTTCTATGCCCTATTTGGTTCAGTTGCTACTCATCTCGGCTTAACTAAACGACATTGAATGAATCACGCCACTGTTCCCTGGCAACTCGATCCCGCCCCAGCGGTGCAGGCATAACAATGCTGACCGATTACAATTTTCCGGTCTTCCAATTTTGAAAGATCAAAACTGCTGATGTGCTGCCCTGCGGGTTGCTCCGTCTTGAGGCCCAGCATTTGGTTGAAGTCGCAATCGTAGAGGTTTCCCTGCCAGTCGATAGAGATTGTGTTGCGGCACATAACGCCTGCGATGGCCGCTGGGTTAAATGCGTTCACCAATTTTTCCATGTAGTCTTCGTAGTTGCCCGACTCGATCAGAAAATCCAAAAACCGGCTCACCGGAATATTGGTGATGGTAAAAAGACTGTTGAAGTCAATATCAAAATGTTCTTTCAATTCTCTCTTGAAGTCGCGTTCCAATTGCTTTTGATCGCCTGGAAGGAATGCGCCCACCGGGTTATATACCAGATCAAGTATCAAGCCCGAACCTTCTTTTCCATAACCAATCTGGTTGAGCATCTGCAATCCCACAATAGAATCTTTGAACACACCTTGCCCGCGTTGCCGGTCGGTTTTATCTGCATTGTAAAATGGAAGTGACGACACTACACGAACATCATTCGCTTTAAAAAATCCGGGCAGGTCATTGTATTTTGGGTTGGCCGTGATGATAGTAAGATTGGAGCGCACAATAATTTCTTTCACTCCCAGCGCGTTTGCTTCGCTTACAAACCAGCGAAAGTCTGGGTTCATCTCCGGGGCACCGCCCGTAATGTCCAATGTTTTTATTTTTGTTTTCGCCAACACATCCAAACATTGCTGCATGGTTTCGCGGGTCATTATTTCTTTGCGATCGGGCCCTGCGTCCACGTGGCAATGCTTGCAAGTTTGGTTGCACATGTAGCCGATGTTCACCTGAAAGATTTCGATTTTGGATGGCTTCAACGGAAAATGACCAGCCGCCCCGATCTTGTTTTTAAAAGTGGGCAATGAGCCATCCTTAAAAATACTGTTGTCGAGTATTTCTATCTGGCGCTGCTGATTGGCCAGCGGATGGTGGCGGGCGTGAAGGGATTTGATCATAACCTCACCCAAGCC
>JANOQB010000330.1:0-3556 GCA_031422215.1 Cytophagales bacterium
CGAGCGGCGGCCGCCCTACGTGCCGGAGCTTTACCGCCAGCTGGCGCTCGAGAAGCCGGGCAGCCTGACGATCGTCGAGGCGCCTTTTTATTTCGAGTGGCACAACAACCTGGTGGTTTATTACCAGGAGATCCACCACCAGCAAACCCCGTTCCCATCACAGGCATTGAACTATTGATCGGTGCAGGTGCTCTTTTGGGAATAAAACGATAATCCGAATCCCGTAAACCGAAAACTTAACCTTGCTCTCCAAGCTTGTCAACCGGCTCACAATCCTCCCCCGATGGGTCATTATAATCATTGACATTGCTGTAATCATTGTAGCGACATCCTTGGGCTTTGTGCTTCGCTTCAATTTTAACCTCAAAGAAATTTTAAGTTTCAATCCTACCATAGGTATTTTTCTCACCGTTATTTGCGGCATTCTGGCAATTGTTATCACAAGAAGCTATGCTGGCATTGTGCGCTATACCGGTGTGGAGGATGGCCTGCGCATTATGTACGCTTCCATGCTCAGCCTTGCCCTTTCGTGCACGGCCAACCTAATGTACTATTATAATGTGGGGAAAAACTTGATACCCTATTCGGTTTTGCTCATTACATTCTTCACGTCATTTTTATTTCTCTTTTATTACAGGCTTTTGGTAAAGACGCTGTTCAGTTACTTTAAAGGGGAGGTTAACAAGCGTGCAAATGTGGCTGTTTTCGGTGCCGGGTCACTGGGAATGATCACGCGCCATATATTAGAGACGGACAGCAGTAGCAAATTCAAAGTGGTGGCATTTTTTGAGGATGATATCGCCAAGACTGGCAAGGTCATTAATGGTATTAAAATTTATCACGCGAGGGAATTGGCAGAGCAAATAAAGGATCTGGCACTTACCGAACTTATCATCGCGGTAAAAGAGTTATCGCCCGAACGCAAAAATGAGATAACGGAAGTTAGCATCAATAATAAAGTCAAAGTAAGGATTGTACCCCCTGCAGAGAAATGGGTAAAAGGGGAGTTTAGGATTCAGCAATTAAAGCCGGTAAACATTGAAGACTTGCTGGGAAGGGACTCGATAAAATTGGACGAAGATAAACTGTATGCAGAGCTTGGGCATAAAAGAATATGCATAACGGGTGCTGCCGGTTCAATTGGTTCCGAACTGGCAAGACAGGTTATCAATTATCATCCGAAGTCAATCATGCTTATTGATCAGGCGGAAAGCCCCTTGTATGAAATTGAAAAGGAGCTTAAAGGTTTATTCCCAGATGTGACGTTGATTGTTTTCATCGCGGATATTACCCACGAACAACGTATGAATAAAATCCTGGAGGAATTCAGGCCTCAGATTCTGCTTCATGCTGCTGCCTATAAGCATGTGCCCATGATGGAGAGCAACCCATCAGAAGCAGTGATGACCAATATTCTGGGCACCAAATTACTGGCTGACCTTTCAGTAAAATATGATGTTGAAAGGTTCGTGATGATCTCCACCGACAAGGCGGTAAACCCAAGCAATGTTATGGGGTGTTCCAAACGTATAGCCGAAATTTATGTGCAAGCCCTGCAACATAATTTGAGCAAGGGAATTAACTCCAACACACATTTTGTAACCACCCGGTTTGGAAATGTATTGGGGTCTAATGGTTCTGTGATACCAACTTTTAAAAAGCAAATTGAAAATGGTGGACCGGTCACAGTCACTCATCCTGAAATAACACGCTATTTCATGACCATTCCCGAGGCCTGCAGGCTGGTGCTTGAGGCAGGGATTATGGGTAGAGGTGGTGAAATTTTTATCTTTGATATGGGGCAACCTGTGAAGATTATTGACCTGGCAAAGAAAATGATACGCCTATCTGGTTTTGAACCTAATAAGGATATGGATATTGTTTTTACAGGTTTGAGGGAAGGTGAAAAACTCTACGAGGAACTGTTGAATGATAAGGAAAATACAATTGCCACTCATCATGAAAAAATACTAAAGGCTCGAGTCGATGAATATGATTATGCCTATATAAATTCGATGGTTGGATTATTTCAAGACCTTGTTCACGACAAAAATGAACTCAAGATGGTCGCCTTGATGAAAGAGATAGTTCCGGAATTTAGGAGCAGCTATTCGAGGTATGAAGTATTGGACCAAATAAAGTAAGGGATAGGTAAGTCTTTATCTTCTTCTAGTTCTCTTCTTCTTGACGGTCATCAATTTTCTATCGTTTCTATTGATGTCAATAGGCAGGTAGTATTCCAGCTTTACGTTAACGAGCATATATGAATCCTTCTTTTCAGGATTGCCCCGCACACCAAGATTAGGTTTTATTGGATAATCAGGATCGCGTTCACGCCTTCTGTCGGATAGCGCACGAGCTAAATCACTTGAAAGTGTTATGGGATCAGGATACCTTCGGATGCTTACATCATCCAGATAGTCGGTAAAAGTTTTGCGCCATCCTCCTTCAATCGAGATGTTATAGAAAGGGCCGCTCTTAAACTTTACACCAAATCCATACGGGACCACAAACTGAAAGCGGCTGTATTTAATGCCCTCGGTTTGAAGTGGCTGAAGGGCAATCTTGTCTCCCTGATATTCTGTTTTCGGATTCATATACAAAAGCCCGAATCCAGTCAACGCATAAAAATTAAAAAATGTGCGATTGTAAAACTTCTTATCCTGAGGAAAAAGATGAAATAATCCAACCGCATTTAATTCCATGTTGTTAGAGAAAAATGAAAGGTTTCTTTCAACACGATCACTATTTGCATCCACATCCGTGCCCTGCAATCTGAACCACGTAAGTTCCGCCCTGGCACTAAGACGGTTGTCTAACAATTTAGGAAGTGGAAACATTTGCAAGCCAACATTGAAACTGGGCTTGGCATCAATGTAGTCTTTGGGGTTCTGTAACTCGCCTAAATAAGTTGATGTGCCCGTGCCGAATGAAGCAATTAAATCTCTATCACGCTTAACGGCATAAAAGCTTTGTGTCATTCCCTGTGAGAACACGAAAAGCAAAATAGCTACTACAAAAAATGATCTATTCCTCATTCACCAATTGATTATTCCCCTAAATTAGGGAAAAGAAGGTAAAAGTAACTTCATTATGCCAACACTTCGCTCACTTTTTTTGCTGCATCCTTCAACAGGATGGCAGAATACACCTTCAATCCGGATTCCTGAATGATTTTGGCACCTTCTTCTGCGTTTGTCCCTTGCAAGCGAACAATGATGGGCACCGGGATGTTACCAACTTTCTTGTACGCTTCCACAACCCCACTTGCAACGCGGTCGCAGCGTACGATACCCCCGAAAATGTTTATCAAGATTGCTTTTACGTTCGGGTCTTTTAGTATGATCCGGAAGCCGGCTTCAACGGTTTCTGCATTGGCACCACCACCCACATCCAAAAAGTTGGCCGGCTCACCACCCGATAATTTAATGATGTCCATAGTGGCCATTGCCAACCCTGCACCATTTACCATGCAGCCAACATTCCCATCCAACTTCACATAGTTCAATCCCGATTTACCCGCCTCAACTTCGAGAGGATCCTCTTCCGAAATATC
>JANOQB010000331.1:0-2529 GCA_031422215.1 Cytophagales bacterium
GGCATTTCGGAAACTCCCGTTTCGATTTTAAATCCTTCGTTGCGCAGCACCCCTTGCAGGCGCTCGGTGCTTTGTGTTTCCAAAAAACCCAGTTCGGCATAGCCCCAAATATCGCGGGCCACTTTTTGACGCGGCAGTCCCGTGATTGGCATCTTGGCCGAGTTCGATGCATTGCCCGGACTTTCGCAGGATTCCATTGCCGACAGGAAAATAAAAATTGAAGGAGGGCCCGGTCACGCGTGTGGTCATCACTTGTTTGGCACCGCCTCGGTGGCTGCGGCCGTCACGCTGAAAGAGTGGCTCATCAAAAATAAAAAAGCGGGCACCATAAAATTATTTGGTACGCCTGCCGAAGAAGGTGGCGCAGCAAAAGTGTATATGGTACGCGATGGTTTGTTCAGCGATGTGGATGCCGTATTGCACTGGCATCCAAGCAGCGCTAACGATGCCAGCCCGCAATCGTGCCTCGCCATCAAACAAACTATTTTTAAGTTTTATGGAAAGTCGGCACACGCAGCGGCCGCACCACAAGCGGGACGTTCGGCCTTGGATGGGTTGGAAGCCATGAACTACATGGTGAACCTGATGCGCGAACATGTGCCCCAGGAAACACGCATCCATTATGTGATCAACAAAGGAGGCCTGGCCGCCAACGTTGTTCCCGACTATGCCGAAGCAGAATACATGGTGCGCCACCCAGACGCGCGCATGGTGGAAGAAATCTGGAACCGCATTGTAAAAGCTGCCGAAGGTGCAGCTAGTGGCACGGAGACCACCATGAAATATGAAGTGATCTCCGGCTCGTTCAACTTAGTGCCCAACGAAACGCTTGCCAGCCTGATGTACAACAATCTCAAAACAGTAGGTGGAGTAAATTACACGCAGGATGAAATTGCGTTTGGAAAAAAAATACAAAGCACGCTTACCTTTAAAGTGCCACCCCTTGAATCGGCCACACAAGTTCAACCTTTCAAAACGGGTGGTTTCTTTCCGGCCTCTACCGATGTGGGCGACATCACGTGGGTAGTGCCCACCGCGGGGCTGGGCGTGGCCACGTGGGTGCCTGGTGTGCCTGCGCATTCGTGGCAAGCCGTGGCAACGGGCGGCATGAGCATTGGCTACAAAGCGATGAACAACGCAGCAAAAATTATTGCCATGACGGGCATAGATATTTTCAACAATCCTTCCATCATTGGCAAAGCAAAAAAAGAGTTGGACGATTTTGTGGGCCCCGGTTTCAAATACAAGTCCATGATTGGCGATAGAAAACCTCCATTGGATTTTAGGAAGGGGAAGCAGTAATGCGCCAGTCAAATTAAAAAGTCAGCAAACAAATTCGTACTCAACAGAAACATGAAACACTCGGCAAAATCAATTAGGGCTTTTATTGGTGCGATAAATTTTGATGAATCCAGACAATTTTATAAGGAGTTGGGATTTGAAGAATCTGTCCTATCAAAGAACATGTCCTATTTCAAGGTTACCGATAAACTGGGGTTCTATTTGCAGAATGCGTACGTTAAAGATTGGGTGGACAATACCATGATATTCCTTGAAGTTGACGATGTGGATAGATATTGGAAAGAACTGCAGAGTCTGGGGCTGCACCAAAAATATAAAAACGTAAAGTTGACTCCCATCAGAGAAGAAAAATGGGGGAAAGAATGCTTCATGCACGACCCTTCAGGGATTCTCTGGCATTTTGGCGAATTCCATTGAAAAGAAAAAGATTGGAAGTTGCAGATTTCGCTAAAGACACCATGCACTGATTACCTCCACCACTTCTCCTGAATCACCTTCAACATCGCTGGCTGCACATGGCCACCAGCACACAGTTCGCCATCAAATAGAAAATTATTGCTTCCGGAAAAGTCTGTTATTTTTCCTCCGGCCTGTTGCACAATAAATGCACCTCCGGCCACATCCCATGCTTTGAGGTCGTATTCAAAGAACCCCTCCAACCGTCCGCAGGCCACATAGGCAAGGTCGATGGCTGCGCTGCCAAGTCGCCTGATGCCATGTGTGGTCTCCAAAAAAACTTTGATGATCTCTAAGTAATCTTCTTTTTTTCCTGAATGATAATAGGGAAACCCCGTGGCCAACAAACTTTCTTCCAGCGTTTTGCGGGAAGAAACACGGATCTGTTTTTCGTTCAAATAGGCACCGCCGCCTTTCCAAGCATAGAAACATTCATTGCGCGTAACCTCCAGGACAACGCCAACCAACACATCGTGCCCATTGGCCAAGGCGATGCTGATGCAATAGCATGGGATCCCATGCACGAAGTTGGTGGTGCCATCCAGCGGGTCGATGATCCAATTCAACCCCTCCTTGCGCTCGCCCGTGCCTTCTTCTGCGATGAAACCTGCTTCAGGGACCAGCGCTCCGAGTTTTTCCACCAGCCGCTGCTCGGCGCGCTGGTGCCAGAAGCCGGGTTCATCGCAGAAGAAGGCACGGGCGAGCGCATCGAAGGTCTGAACTGGATCATTGATCCACTGGATGGCACCACCAACTTCGTGCATGGCATCC
>JANOQB010000332.1:0-3928 GCA_031422215.1 Cytophagales bacterium
CCTTCTGGTTTTTCAAGCGAATACTCTTTTTTGTACTGGCTTAAGCTTTTACTAAAGTGTTTTAAAAACTGACTATGACTTTTACTAAATCTTTCTTGCCAGTACCTTTCTTGCTTCTCAAAAAGACTGAGTGGGATTGTATCAAATCCTACAAAATCAAAATCTATATTCATCATCGTAATACATCTACTTTTGCACGCGAAACCGACATTTGACAAATACATCTTCACTCGCCAATGTGTGCAAGGTTTCCAGTTCGCCAATGCTAACATCGCGCAACGATTTAATATCAGACCGTGTTCGTTGAAGCAAGGCCACACCCTCTTCGCAAGCAGCCCGCCTGTTGTTGTAGGCGGTTGATGCAAGCGCGTGGCTTACCTTGGTGTTGATCAGCAAAATTTCAATGTCGGGAAAATCAAATGGTAGATGTTCGTGTTGCAGGCTGCGGCAATCCAATAATAAGGCAGCATCTTTTCTTCCAAACAAACTGGCATATTGATCCATGATGCCGCACATCACTCCGGCAAAATTATGCTCTGCATATTGACCGATCTTTGCCAACTCCAACCTTGTAAGGTATAAATCAAAAATCTTATCTAAGGCAAATCCAAAACCACAACACAAAGCAGCCGAGGAAGACATACCTCCACCACTGGGAATGTCGCCACCAAACACGCAATCCACTCCACCAATATCCAATCCCCTTTTTTTTATAGCATCAATCACACCCATCAGATAATTTTGCCACTGCCCACCTGCCTGCAATTCAGATATTGCAAATGAAATGGATACATTAAAATCAACGGAGAAAAAATTGAAATTGCCTGTGTGGTTGGGTGCCACAGCAAAAACCAACTGCTTGTTTACGGCAGCTGGCATCACAAAGCCATTGTTGTAGTCGGTGTGCTCGCCAATCAGGTTGATGCGGCCCGGGGCGATTACCAATAAGGGTTCTCTTTCAAATTTACTTTTGAAAATGGAGGAGACAGATTGAAGGAGTGTCATTTCAATGTTTAAGTTTTAAAAATAGAGGTTTGATGGCTCACATAAAACTAAGAGCACACAAAATCATCGCCCGTATCCGAACATATTTCTTCAACATTGAACAGGTACAAAAATAGGATAGCCTAAACAGTGCTTGAATAGAGGTTATTGCTCGTGGTACAAACTTTGACTTTGAAAGCCAAACCAAGACTATGTTGAAAAACTATCTGCTCCTGTTTGTGCGCAACCTTAGAAGGCAAAAACTCTTTTCAACCATCAACTTGCTGGGCCTTACAGTGAGCATAACAAGCACGATGTTGATTTACTTATATGTGCGACACGAGTTTAGTTACGACCGCTTTCATGCCCATGCAGATCGCATCTATCGCGTAAACCAGACTTTTATTTGGGGCGAAGGCGATGACAATCAATTTGCGTCCACGGGGCCGGGGGTTGCCAACGCCTTAAAGGAAGAGTTGCCGGAAGTGGAAATGATCACCAGCATCCATACGCCAGGAAACTTTATCATCTCCTACACCAATCCATCGGGGCTTGTGGTTTCGTTTGAAGAGGATAAAACACTTGCTGCCGATACCAACTTTTTCCGGATGTTCAATTTTCCTTTGGTGCAGGGCAATATCAACGCTGCATTGGCACAGGCGAACACACTGGTGATGACCCAATCCACGGCAAAGAAATACTTCGGAGACGAAAACCCGTTGGGCAAACTTGTCAGGCTTTCCAATGCAGGAAATGAAATCACCTACGAAGTAACCGGTGTGGTTACCGACCTGCCTGAAAACTCTTACATTGATTTTGATGTGCTCCTATCCATGCGCAGCTTCCCAACAGTGGAGCGCATTCACTGGAGCTGGGTGTGGACTCAACTCGAAACATTTGTGTTGCTCAAAGAAAATACAGACCTGGAAAACACGCGCACTAAACTAGCCACCATTCCGCGCAAGCATGCAGAGGAAACGCTGAAGCGGATCATGAATGTTTCGTACGATGAGTATATCAAATCAGGAAAAAAGTGGGAATTGTTTTTGCAACCGCTCCTTGAAATACACCTGCCCTCGCACACGGTTTACAATCGCCTGAACGAGGCTGGCAACAAGAAGATCGTTTATTCGCTGATGGGTGTGAGTGTTTTTATCCTGCTGCTTTCGTGCGTCAACTTTATGAATTTGTCCACGGCCCAATTCACACGCAGGGTAAAAGAAGCGAGCATCAGAAAAATTTTAGGGCTGGGCAGAAAAGAGTTGAGCCTCAACTACTTTTTCGAAGCATTGGCCTTCTGCTCAATTGCCTTGGTGCTGGCCTTGGCACTTGCGCAATTGCTGTTGCCGGCATTTAATTTAGTTACCGGCATAGCCCTTCATCTCAATGTATTGGGCGATCTGAATTTATGGTTTGTGTTGGTAATGCTTGTTATAGTGATGGCCGTTGTTGCCAGCAGCTATCCTACTTTTTTCCTTACGGGATTCCATCCGGTGGAGGGGATCAAAGGAAAGTTGAAAATGGGCAACCACGGCAAATTTTTTCGCAATGGGTTGGTCGTGTTTCAATTCAGTGTCTCCATCCTCCTCATCATTTGCACGGCCATTGTATTTCAACAGCTAACTTATGTATCAGAAAAAGACCTCGGGTTTGACAAAGAGAATTTATTGGTTCTTAAGCATGTGGAATTGATAAAGGATACGGAGAGCATCGCCAGTGCTGCCATGAATATCAGCGGTGTGGTCAATGCCACCGTGTGTTCCTCGCTTCCTCCCACCGTTTGGGGTGGCGATAAGTTCAGTGCAGAGGGGATGAACAACGAGACCTTTGCCCTCAACTACACATCGGGCGATGAACAATTTATCACCACGCTGGGCATCGAACTCAAACACGGCAGGTTGTTTTCAAAAGAAATGCCCGGAGATGCAGATCGTGTCATACTCAATGAATCGGCCGTCAAGCGGATTGGATGGGCCGCTGACGAATCTGCTATTGGCAAAAAGATTGAGTCGCCAGGCGGTGAAATAAAGTTTGAAGTGATCGGCATCGTAAAAGATTTCAATTACTGGTCGCTTCAAAATCCCATCGAACCCATGGCCATCTTTCATATCAAGGCTAAAAATTTATTTGGGGATGGAGATAAGCGCTACTTAGCCTTGCGGATTGAAGGGCAAAGCAGCGAGGCGTGGAAAAATACCATCGCAGAAGTAAGCGCGTTGTGGAAGGTGCATGCCGGAGATACTCCCGTTCAATACGAGTTTATGGATCAGGCATTTGCCGATACGTTTAAAACACAACAGCAATTTGGAAGCGTGCTTACTGTGATGGCCTCATTGGCCATATTGATTGCAGCACTTGGTTTGTTGGGGATGATCATTTACACCCTGGAGCAACGCACCAAAGAAATTGGTATAAGAAAAGTATCTGGTGCCAGTGCTATCGATATCCTTGCGCTCATCTCCAAAGGATATACGAAGTTGATCGTATTGGCATTCCTTATAGGAGCACCTCTATCGTATTGGATAATGCAACAATGGTTGCAGGATTTTTCTTATCGCATTACGCCCTCGCTTTGGATATATGGGCTGGCAGGCGTTGGCACCTTGTTGGTAGCGATCATGATCACGGGGTACCATTCCGTAAAGGCAGCACTGACCAATCCAGTAGATGTGTTGAAGGATGAATGAAATTGAAGTTCACAGTTGCTAATCAAATTTGGAGGTGTTGACAAATTACATTGACAGGTCCGTACACATGTTTATCATTTCAATTTTTCAGCTTTTTAGTTTGTTGGTATTGGTTTCAATTTTTGATTTGGCACTTTTTTGTCCTGACACAAAAAAGTACCCAAAAAAAGTCAAGAAAAAGATGCTTCCTCCCGCATTCCATCGCACCCCCGCCTTTTTGTCGGGCCAGCGCACTTGAGTTTCAAGATAAAATATCC
>JANOQB010000333.1:0-1741 GCA_031422215.1 Cytophagales bacterium
ATCCTGAAACTCAAGTTCGCTGGCCCGACAAAAAGGCGGGGGTGCGATGGGATGCGGGAGGAAGCATCTTTTTGTCTTGACTTTTTTTGGGTACTTTTTTGTGTCAAGACAAAAAAGTGCCAAATCAACAATTGAAACATTGATGAACAAACTAAAAATTGAATGAAAGTACGTGTACCGTGCATTGTTTATTTTGCTGGTCAGTGCAATTTGTCATGCGCCCCCAACATTGGCAACCGCTCAAAATTCTTTTACTTTGTAAAACAACATCACAGGGATCTTAGCTCAGCTGGTTTAGAGCACTACCTCGACAAGGTAGGGGTCGAGGGTTCGAATCCCTCAGTTCCCACGTCTGATAGCTATGAGAATTATTTTTTGTGTGGCAATCCTGTTGGCATTGAATGGGGCACACGCCCAACAGAAGCAAACACCGTATGTGATATTGGTTTCATTCGATGGCTTCCGTCATGATTATGTAGAGAATTTCAACCCGCCCAATTTCAAAGCCTTCATAGCAAATGGGTCGCAAGCCGAAGCGTTGATCCCTTGTTTTCCCAGCAAAACATTTCCAAATCATTATTCGTTGATCACGGGCTTGCATCCGGGCAACCACGGATTGGTTGACAACCAATTCTACGATCCCGGCCACAAAGAAGTGTTTGGCATGCGCAACAAAAAAATAGTTGCCGACCCCTACTACTATGGAGGTATGCCGCTGTGGGAGTTGGCCAAGAAAAACGGTATGAAATCGGCCTCCTTCTTTTGGGTGGGCTCGGAAATGAGCGATGAGGCACGCAGGCCCGATTATTATTTTCCTTTCAACGACTCCATCCCACCCACAACAAGAGTGGAACAGGTTGTAGCCTGGTTGACGTTGCCCGAAGCCGAGCGTCCACACCTGATCACCTTGTATTTTTCTTTTCCAGACAATGAAGGACACACCTTTGGCCCCAACGCAGCAGAAACCAAGCAGGCTGTGTTAAAGGCTGACACCTTGCTGGGGAAATTGATGAAAGGAGTTGAATCAACCGGCCTTCCGGTGAACGTGCTGTTGGTTTCGGATCACGGCATGAGTGACCTGACCGTGCAAGAGGAAACCTATATTTTTATTGATGAATTGGTTGACAGAAAAAATCCAAGCGTTAAGTTGGCAAACGGTGGTACCCAAACTCATTTATATTTTCCTGAACCAGGAAATATAGATTCAGTATATGCTTCTTTGAAGAAAGCAGAAAAAAATTTCCGGGTTATGAAGAAGGCAGAATTTCCAGAGCACTGGCACTATAAAAATAACCGCACAGGCGACCTGTTGGTGGTGGCTGCCCCGGGCCACTACATCCGTGAAGGTTCGCGCGACAAATTTTTAAAATCGGCAAAAATCGGTTCTCGGTTTGGTGTGCATGGTTACGACCCCTCCAAGGTGAGCGATATGCGCGGCATTTTTTATGCGCAAGGTCCCCACATCAACAAAGGGATTGTGATCAAGCCTTTCCAAAATATACATGTGTATCCATTGATGGCAAAAATTCTTGGGTTGCCTCTTCCTGCGATTGATGGAAAAGAAGCGGTGTTAAGGAGATTGTATAAGCGTTGACGGAAAAAAGGGAAGGACAAAAAAATTTAACTCCTCGTAACGAAAGCAATTGCAAAGGTCACAGCGCGATTGTGCCAAACCAAAACCATAACATAGTTTACCGCATCGAAAAAAATACCATTTTTATCACTGACATTTTTGACAGTC
>JANOQB010000334.1:0-15616 GCA_031422215.1 Cytophagales bacterium
AATGAAAATGATATTGTTATATTTTAACAAGATAATCGGTTTAAATTAGATTATCCTATAAAATTTTAACCACCAACCCTTCACATTTTGCTCCTGCTCAACTCAGGTATCCTATCAAAAAGTTTGATGGCTTGCTGAAGCACCTCGTTGGTCTGGTTGAAGATCGGATAGAAATTTTCGTTTCCCCACACATTGCGCGCCACTTCGGCTTTGATGTAAACCTGAAACAGTTGTTTATTTTTCAAAAGGTCGTTGTAATCAGGCTTGATTTTGTTTTTGATCCCCATATCCACCACGCTGTTGATCATGGCCTGCGACACTTCAAATTTTCGTAGGTAGGCAGGATATCCTTTGTCTTTCAACAAGGTTTTGTTTTCGCTGGCATAGCTAAAAGAATATTCACGCAAAATGTTTGCGTTAAAAAGTTTGTTGAAGTATTTGCTGTTGCCAGTGGTATCGAGCGGCACAAAATAATCGGGCATGATGCCGCCTCCGCCATACACGGTGCGCCCTTGTTCGGTCTTATATTTAAGCGAATCATTGAACCGGATGCTGTCGGCAGAAAAGAACTCACCATTTTTATAACGCTTCACCAAATCTTTTTCATAGTCGGCCAGGTCGTTGTATGGTTTTTGTATCGAGCGCCCGCTCGGAGTGTAGTACCGCGATATGGTCAGGCGCACCTCCGATTTATCATCCAAGACAAAAGGCCGTTGCACCAATCCTTTGCCATACGACCTGCGGCCCACAATCAAAGCCCGGTCATTGTCCTGAAGTGCACCCGCTACAATTTCCGATGCCGAAGCACTGCCTTCGTTCACCAACACGATCAAATCCCCTCGCTCAAAGTCACCTTGCTCGGTGGCAAAGCTGTTTTCGTTGTACTTCTCTTCCTGCCCCAGTGTGAAAACTATCTTCTCGCCTTTAGGCAAAAATTCATCGGCAATGTTTATGGCCTGGTCCATGTAGCCGCCCGGGTTTCCCTGCAAGTCAAGGATCAACTTTTTCATTCCCTCCTTTTGCAATTTGCCCATGGCCTCCTTTAATTCGGCAAACGTGGTTTGTGCAAACCGGCTCACTTTAATGTAGCCTATCTCCGAGTCGATCATGTATGATGCACCCACCGAGAACTGAGGTATTTTATCGCGCACAATGGTGAACACGATCGGCTTGCTCTCATTTTTTCTAAGCACTTCAATTTTTACTTCGGTGCCTTTGGGCCCTTTCAAATGCAGTTGCACATCGCGGTTGGACAAACCGATGGCAGCAATATTCTTGTCGTCAACTTTTATGATTTTGTCGCCCGAGCGAAGGCCTACGCTTTCGGAAGGCCCGCCACTGAGCGCGGCCACTACCACCAGTGTATCGTGAAAAATATTGAATTCTATTCCAATGCCTTCAAAGTTCCCGCGCAAGTCTTCGTTGGCTTCAACAATATCCTTTGAAGAAATATAGGCCGAGTGCGGATCCAAATTTCCCAGCATGTGCTCAATGGCTTCTTCCACAAGTGCCTCGGTGTTGGCCGTGTCCACATATTCATTTTTTATCAGGCTCAGCACCTCCCGCAATTTCTGAGCTTCCGGACCCACATCGCCCGAACCACTTTTATTGGTCAGGCTTGCACCAATCAGCACACCGCCAGCCAGGCCAATGCATAGGATAAGTGGCAAACTGATCTGATACTTCGAATTCTTCTGCTCCTCCATAAGTTTAAGCTCGTTGTTTGGTACTCTAACGAAAAAACAAAATTAATTGTTAGTGTTAGATTTTTGGTAGAAAGGGGTTTAGTATATTTACCACCCATGGCAAAAGAAATGTTGCGATACCGACAAATTGCAGACCTGGTCGATCAGGACAATATGAGGGCGCATGTACTTTATTATTTCGGCATCAAGTTTTTCGAATACCCACAGCACACGCTGGAGCAAGTTTGCCTCGAAAAAGGTTTGCTGGTAGAGGCGGTGGTGCGCGAATTGGAATCGCCCTATGAAAATTTTGATGAAGCCGATCTTCCTGTGATGGGCTGGCCCGTTGATCTGATCATGGAGTATCTCCGGCACACTCATTTTTTGTTTGTGAAGCATAAACTTCCCTATATAGCAAAGCTGATCGAAGGCTTTCATGCCAATGATAAAGATTATGACGCAGTAGCGAAAGATTTGAAAACTCTTTTTCCTTTGTTTCAGGAAGATTTCATCCACCACATTTACGAAGAAGAAGACACGCTTTTCAAATACATAGCCGTGCTGGACCGCGCAGCCAAAGGCCGCTACAACCCTTCGCAGCTTTACAAGCTGATGGAGAAATGCCCGATGCAAAAATGCGCTATGGAGCACGAAGCCCATGACGATGAAATGGCGGGCATACGCAAAATAACAAAGGACTATTACCAAACACCGGCCACGCCTTTGCATGTAAAGGTGATCTATGGCGAACTGCTCTCTTTTGAAAAAGCCCTAAAAACCCACGCTCGGGTTGAGAATGAGATTTTGTTTCCAAAAGCCTTGGCCATGGAAAACAACGTGAAGAAGAAATTCTTCGAGCTTACCCGCCTCAATTGACCTTCATTTTTTTAACTGAAATTTTTAATGGGTAGGATAATGGCCATCGATTATGGATTGAAGCGCACTGGCCTGGCGGTAACAGATCCTTTGCAAATTATTGCCACAGCACTCGAAACCGTGGAGACCATCACGCTGATCGGATACCTTAAAAAATATTTTCAAAAAGAAGAAGTGGACAATGTGGTAATTGGGTTGCCCAAACAGCTAAACAACACCGACTCGCAAATTGCGCCAGACGTGCGCAAGTTTATAGAGAAATTTAAAATCGCCTTTCCCGACAAATCTATTCAAACCGTGGACGAACGCTTTACCAGTTCGCTGGCACAGCAAGCCATGATTGCCGGTGGCATGAAAAAAAAAGACCGACTGGTGAAAGGCAATGTGGACAAGATCAGTGCGGTGTTGATCTTGCAATCGTACATGCAGGGGAGGTAAGATCAACATTATTCAGGATTCAAAATTCATGATTGCAGGGATATTGATAAATTTGCATTTTGACACAACGCAAAACCAATGATTTATCCTATCGTAATGTATGGCGACCCGGTGTTGCGAAAGCGGGCCACCGACATAAAAACCGGCACCGACCTGAAGCAACTCTTGCTGGATATGTATGAAACCATGTATGCTGCCCACGGCATCGGCTTGGCAGCCCCGCAGATTGGCCAAAGCATGCGCCTGTTTGTGGTGGATGGCACAACCTTGGACGATGAACCAACCCTGAAAGATTTTAAACAAGTATTTATCAATCCCGTGATTTTGAAAGAGACGGGCACTCCGTGGTCATTTGAAGAAGGTTGCCTGAGCATTCCCACCATTCGCGAGGAAATTTCCCGCAAGGAAAAATTAAGGATAAACTATTTTGACGAAAACTGGCAGCCCCGCGAAGAAGAATTCAACGGCATGAAGGCGCGCATCATTCAGCACGAATACGACCACATCGAAGGCAAACTTTTCATCGACTACCTCACCCCACTAAAAAAACGTTTGCTAAAAGGAAAGCTGGCCAACATAAGCAAAGGAGATGTGGATACGGAATACAGGATATTGGCACCGTTGAGAAAATAACAGATTGCTTTTTAAAGGCAGTTGATTACGAGTCACGCCACTTCCCTTACGTGAGCAACTTCGTTGGTTTTAACAGGCCTGATTTGACCAGGCAACAGAGTCTCAACGGCAAGAGTGTTTCCATCCAACGTAAAAAACTCAACTTCAAAACCAGCTGGCACTGAGGCTACGGCTACTTTTGGGTGTATCATCACCACTGTGCCAACATCTCCCCTCTTGAGTTTTTTTGCAGGTATGTCAGAAGTTAAAACCACTCGGTCAAATTCATTGATCATTTTTTTGTAGGATAAAGTGTAACTAATATCGGTGATTTTTCAGAAACAATCCAAATTGATTTTATCAACAACTTCTTGCCCGATGGGGTTTCTAAGTTCCCTGTTAAGGTTATTTTTCTGCCAAAAGGGGTTTCCGATTCAGAATTGACACCTGCTTTCACAGCATGGGCGATCACACTTTCCGCAAAGTCCTCCCAGTTTTCTGGATGAAATCCATAACTGATTAGGAGTTTTGCTTTTCCTGTATTGTCGGGATGGGCAACATTCAACAAGTAATCAATCACCTTTCTTTTTTCTACAATAATATTTGTTGGCTCATTAAAGAAGTTCATTTCTCTAACTTAGAAATTTTATGCTCAAGTAAATATACCACCAATCCCACTTGGCTTCAATCATTTTATTCTTGTAGGTTTGAACAATGCGATCCACAAACATCACCTCCCGCCTCCCCGAAGTTGGCACTTCCATTTTCACCGTTATGTCGCGCATGGCGTTGGAGCAAGGTGCCATCAACTTATCGCAAGGGTTCCCCGATTTTCCTGTGGCGGATGAGTTGATCGAACTCATTTACAAAAACATGAAGGCGGGGCACAATCAGTATGCGCCCATGCCAGGCACGCTACTACTTAGAAAGGCCATTGCCGAGGTGGTGACCAAATCGTTTAACCGCCCTACGGATTTTGAAACCGAAGTGACCATAACTTCTGGCGGCACCGAAGCAATCTTCTCTACCATAGCAGCCTTTGTCAATGCTGGTGACGAGGTGATTTTATTTGACCCATCGTATGATTCATACAATCCAGCCATCCGGTTGAACGGAGGCAAACCTGTGCACATCACGCTTGAGCCACCTCACTTTGCCATCAACTGGAATGAGGTTCGGGAAAAGATTACATCGCGCACCAGAATGATCATGGTAAACACACCGCATAACCCAACAGGCTCGGTGCTGGATGAAGCAGACCTTAAAGCGTTAGAGAAATTAGCAAGTGAGTTTGGATTGATCGTGCTTAGCGATGAAGTATATGAGCGGATTGTTTTTGACGGGCACCAACATCAAAGTGTGCTCAAATACCCTTCCCTCTCGCAGCAGAGTGTGGCCGTGTTTTCGTTTGGAAAAACATTTCATGCCACCGGCTGGCGAATAGGTTATGCGGTGGCCCCGGAAATGCTCACGCGTGAAATCCGCAAGGCACATCAATTTGTCACGTTCAGTATAAACACACCGGTGCAGTTGGCACTGGCCGAATATCTTGGCAACCCAAACAATTACCTGCACATAGGAAAATTCTTTGAGCAGAAGCGTGATTTTTTTCTGGATCAGATAAAAGGGTCGGGCTTGAAACCGTTGCCGTGCCACGGAAGTTATTTTCAACTGTTGAGCTACGCATCCGTTTCCGATTTAAAAGAAAATGAAATGGCCGTGTGGATGACGTGCGAGAGAAAATTGGCACCCATACCCGTGTCGGCATTTTATCAGGACAAAGCCGACCACAAGCTGCTGCGGTTTTGTTTTGCCAAAAATGAGGAGACGCTCGAAAAGGCGGGTGCGATTTTGCGCAAGCTGTAAAGTCAGCGATCAACTGTTTACGAGTTTTATTTCCCATAGCCATTCACTATTTGCATTGGTATTGCTTTCTTTGCAACCTGTATGCAAGATTTAAAAGTAACCATCATTCAATCAGACCTGCATTGGGAGGACATCGGGGCAAATTTGGCCATGTTTGAAGAAAAGATATGGCAAATAGGGGAACAAACCGATGTGATCGTACTGCCCGAAATGTTCACCACGGGGTTCAGCATGAATGCTTCCAAGCTGGCCGAGCACATGAACATGCGCACCTTTAAGTGGATGAAACAGATGGCCGATCAAACAGGCGCATTGATCTTGGGAAGTTTTATAGCCAGCGTGCACGATCGCTTTTATAACCGCTTGCTGTGGATGGAGCCGGGAGGAAATTTCAAAACCTACGACAAGCGCCACCTGTTTCGCATGGCGGAGGAACACAAGACTTATTCCCAGGGCGAAAGCCTTTTGATTGGCCATTGGAAAGGATGGAGGATTTGTCCGTTGATATGTTACGACTTGCGCTTTCCGGTATGGAGCCGCAACCGCTGGAACCCCTCGCTGAAAAAGGCTTCGTATGATTTGCTCTTGTATGTTGCCAATTGGCCGATGGTAAGATCTTCGGCATGGGAAACATTGCTGAAGGCACGGGCGATAGAAAACCTGAGCTACACAGTAGGTGTGAACAGGGTTGGATTGGATGGCAAAGGCATTGAGTACAACGGTCACTCGGTGTTCATTGGCCCCAAAGGAGATTCCTTTTTTTCGGTAGAGGGAGTTGAGGCCATCAAAACGCTTACGTTAAACGCACATGCACTGCAATCGTACCGCGATAAGTTTCCCGCCTTGTTGGATGCCGATGACTTTACCATTGAAGCAGAATTTTTTGAAGAACGCGATCAAACCAAAGGTTAGGCACCCGATAAATTAAGAGACAGGTTCTGTATCAACTTGCCCCACTTTGGTGAATGATTTGGCAAGGCAAATTGATCGAGGTTGGGTACAGGATTTAACCATAAGCTATATCTGGCGCTCAATCCACTTTTGAAACAGGATGTTATCCATCGAATAAAATTTTCCGTTTTGGTCTGTGTCTTCATAAATGAACAGGCTCTTCAGCAGCGACTCGATGGTGCGGTTGATGACCGATGAATTGGAAATGCCTACGGAAGTCATAAACTCTTTTCCATTTACCTTATAGACTTTGTCCTTTTTTGCAAAGCCCTTTAGCACTTCGTATTGGGTTTTTGTGAAATTGTTTTTGTACGTAAGAAAATACGGTTCGTATTTCAGCAGTAGGTCGCCAACGCTTTTAAAAATAATCTTGTCCGTTATGGGCGATACACCCATGGCAAAAAGACTGTTGCATACCTCCTGTATATAAGCGGTGAAGCCACGGCAATATTGGTAAATCCAATCGGCATGGTCTGGGTCAGCAAACTTCATCCGCCCCTTCTTAAGGTTGGCTTTAATAAAAGTGGCATATACACCGGGATCAATTTTTCCAAGTTGGAGCAAGTCGGCACTGTGGTAAAAGGGTCTTTTCTGACTGGCAAACATCTCTCTCAAAATCCGTTGGTGACTGCCACAGTACAAAAACCGTATGGAAGGAAATTGGGTTGCAATACTCCGCAGCCAACCTTCGAGCGAGCCATCCTCGTAATCCACAATCTCCTGAAACTCATCAAAAGCAATGACAATATTTTTTGTTTTGCTCAAGGTTTTCATGATTTCCTCAATAGTCTTTTTCTCCTGATTAGGTTTTACCCACGAAAGCCCTGCCGAAAATCCCCCTGTAAATGGGTCGAAGTCCACACTGGCTTTCCACGATTTCAGAAACTCCCGTACGGAAACACCTTTGTGGCCGGCATTGAACAATCCACTGGTGAAGCGTTTTAGAAATTCCGCGATGGTGGCCGTGCCCGCGATGTCTATGTATATGCAAGTCCAACTGGGAAGGCTATGAAAAATGTGATGGATAAGAGCTGTTTTGCCAAGCCTGCGTGGGGAAAGGAGGCACGTGTTCCTTCCGTTCCTGATGTTGCTCAAAATCTTTTTGGTTTCTGCTTCCCGGTCGCAAAAGGTATCGGGGCCGAGGTACCCCACAGTGGCAAATGGGTTGTCCATAAATATTCGACTTGGTTTTTCAATTCAAAGTAACATAAAAACTATACAAAATGTACTATACAAAATGTACTATACAAAATGTGCTACGTTTCTTTCTGCGTGGCCGAAGTGGTCTCGCGTGTGAAGTTTATCCCGGAAGGTTGCCTGTCGCAAACCCTTTTATCCATTCTTTTATTTTTTTGGGATCGTCTTCTCTTTTAAACTTTTCCCCAATCGTTTGTAACAATCGTTCTGCTTGCTGGTGGTTTCCTCGTAGCACAAGGGTGTGGATTTGGTTTTCGTTTCGCAGCAGGTGGTTCAACAATTTCAATACAGCCCCGATTGGTTCTTCGGGCTGTGCATTCACCAAAACAAAAACCTGCTGTGCCTGCGTGCACAGTTTTACCACTAAATCAACAATGGAAGCCTCCGACTGGTTGTCGAGTTCAGCACCGATCACATCACTTGAAAAAGAAGAGGCAAAAGCAAGCATCGGTTTTTCATAGTCAGCTTTTTGCCAGTGGCGAAGGTCGAGTTGAAGGAAGAGTTTCATAATTTAGAATTTAGAAAACTATTTGTTGTACTTTTCATACTTAAACAAAACATCTTATGAAAGGAATGCTAATGCCCGGATCGCTGAAAGATAAAACAATTATAATAACCGGAGGAGGAACCGGGCTTGGTAAATCGATGGGCAAATATATGTTGGAGCTCGGTGCCAACCTGGTGATAACAAGCCGGAAAAAAGATGTATTGGAAAAATCTGCGATAGAATTAGAATCGCAAACTGGTGGCAAAGTTTTGCCTGTTGTGTGCGATGTAAGAAAATACGAAGAAATAGAAAATGTGATCCAGGCAACCGAAGCTCGATTCGGACAGATACACGGGGTATTGAACAATGCTGCCGGAAATTTTATCAGCCCCACCGAGCGCTTGTCTCACCGGGCATTTGATATCATCGTGGATATTGTTTTGAAGGGAACGTATTACATGACGCTCGCCATCGGCAAAAACTGGATCAACAAAAAACAGCCTGGCACCTTTTTAAATATCGTTACCACGTATGCGTGGACGGGCTCGGGGTATGTGGTGCCTTCCGCTTGCAGCAAAGCAGGCGTGCTTGCGCTAACAAGATCATTGGCGGTGGAGTGGGCCAAATACAATATCAGGAGCAACGCCATTGCACCGGGGCCCTTTCCTACGGAAGGTGCATGGAGCAGGCTATTGCCTGGCGACCTGGCAAAAAAATTTGATCCCACGTTGCGCATTCCCCTCAAGCGGGTGGGCGAGCACCAAGAGCTTGCCAACCTCGCTGCCTATTTAATGTCCGACTATTCGGCCTACATAAATGGCGAAGTAATTACCATTGATGGTGGCGAGTGGCTAAAGAACGGTGGCGAGTTCAGTCACCTGGAATCGATTAGCGAAGAAATGTGGACTGCGCTGGAAAAAACAAGAGGCAAATAAGAATGTTCATGATTTAAAACCTTCGTGCATAGGAAATCTTTACATAGCTGTGCCTGTTTATGTTCTCTGCTTCTGGAGAGGAATAATTTATTTCGAACAGGAATGATCTCCTGTTTTTTGAATGAGCTATGCCAAAACTTTTTTTATGCACCCAGGTTTCTGCGTTTACTGTGCGCGGACTTGGGTTATCAAATAAACTCCCTTCCAAAAAAATATTTGAAATCACATATTCTATTCCATAGGATACAAAAATAAATACCTCCTCTTTGTCATCCTCGCCATCGTAACCCAATCTTCCATTAAACCATGTTGACTCGGTGAGCGAATTGAAATCCATCACGCGCACGGTAAGGCTTTGGTCGATCTTATTTAACCCTGTGCCGGCATGCACCCCAGAGGAAGATACAAGATCAATATAGTTTGCAATTTTAATGCTTCTTAAAAACTGATAGTTAAGGTTCACCACTACTTCATTGCTGATCTGGGAATCCCAACCGCGCGGTTCACGATAGCCAACCTTCCGGTGCCACCATTGCTGCAATTGCCCCATGCCTGAAATTTTTCCTACCACGCCTACCTCTGCTTCGAAATGAGAAATGGCCGATGAGCCTTTCAACCTCGTCAGGGAAAATCCACCATAGTTCCATCCGGCATAGGGCCGGTCCATTCGCTGTGGCACTCCGGTGGTAGTTCTCTTGGGTGTAAAAATTTTGTTTCCGTATGTATAGGCAACCAAAACTTTTGATGGGCTTGCGCCAGATCGGTTAAGGAATTTATAGAGGGGCCGGTGAGGTTGAACCAACCTCCTATAGGTCAATTGATGGCCAGCGGTATAATACCAATCCCTAAAAAAAAACATGTCGTTGTCCATGGTAAAGGATAGTTCGCGCTTAATTCTGTTCGTCCCTTTATCTGCCTGTGCAAAGGCTGAGGGCAAACTTGCCACTACAAGCAATAGGAAGGAAAAATAAAATTTCATCATGGTCTAATAGTATTGAAAATTATTGAATTTTTCGGAAAAGAATAGAATCCCATTTCACTTTTCGATTTACCCGAACCAAACAAAGGCGGCACATCGCTATCAACCGGACTATTGACAAGGCTTCTTCCGGTTATATCAAACACCTGAACAAATTTTTGCTCGGTGTCGTAAAAGCTGAAAATAATTTTGCCCTTGTTTGTTTCTATGCACTGAAAATCCAACTTGATGGAGCCTGTATTCTGCTTCTCGAAAACAACTTTTCCTTCCTTGTTGAACACCACAATTTTATCGCTGTCAGTTCTGAAAACAAAAAAGTTATTGCCTTCCGGCACACGTTTCAACACAAAGGTTGAGTTCTTGCCACGCATTAAATTATCCGAATCCAATATATCGCCCTTCATGTTTTGCTTTACCAAAATCCCATCTTTGGATACATAAAAAATAAAAGTGGAAGCCTGCGCTATACCCGACTCCAAATAAAAATCACCTTGGAAAGATTCTTTTTCTCTTAGCTGGAAAGTTTTTGTGCTCGCACCCGGTCGGTTATAAATATGGGCTGTGCCATCGGCCTGAAAAATCAGGAAGAAATCTTTGCCTCCCATTTTGAAATGCTCGGGTGACACGGCTATTCCTGTCCCAAATTTTTTAGGGCCCCACCCGCTAAGGTTCTTGCCATTCTTGTCGAGCAAGGAAACTTCGTTGCCCACGGATGAAATCAGGAACCGATAGTTTTTGCTTTTGTCATAATCCACCAATCCGGAAAATTTTATTTTGGATGGAAATTGAATGGGGAAATCTTGCACATCGCGGCCTAATCTGTCAATTATAAAATATTTGTCGCTGGTGGTAAGGGCATATTGAATCTTTCCGTTTTTATAAAAATCCAACAGGTGCAGCTTATCTTGGATCTGTCCATCCAGTTGCCGTTTCCATAGAATGCCATTGCGTAGCGATACCAAGTAAACCATTAAGTCAGCATCTTGAACCAAAACTTCATTCAATCCAGAGACATGATTTTTCACCAACGCACTAAAAACAACTTTTCCGGGAAACTCCACGAATGAGGATTTGAGATTTTTGGTGCGGGTGCCTTTTGGTGCCCGTGATCTCAAACTCAGATTTACATTGGAATAGAAATGATTGTCCAGTGCGCTCATTTGGATAGAACACCAATTGATTTGCTGCAGTCGAAGGGAATCGAACGCGGCATAATTTTTTGAACTGTCGGAAAAGAAATCAGGACTTTTAAAAATCAACGTGACATTGCTTTCTTGAAGCCCGCGCTCACTAAACTTCTGGTACTCCACGGTTTTGCCCCACGTGTCATCACTCTCGATGGCGTCAATGAGCGATTTCATATCCGCTATCGACTGGGAAAGAAACAGGTTATTGTCAAGCAGGGTACAAAAATTGAACGTGACTGTGGGGAATAATTTTCCAAACCCCGCCTTCAACAATTCACCGTTTACGCCTCTGATGGTGTAGTTGGAATATGTTTCGGTAAAGGCCGTGTTGAAATGAAAAGTATCTGATGGCCTGGGTTTCATTTCAACGAACGCCAATAGTTTACTGCTGTCTTCGATGGAAGCAAACGCAATTTCGTTTCCCATGTCCAGCTTCTTTACAAAAGCAGAATCAATGATTTTGTTAAATGAATTAAAATCGGAAACCCCAAAATGCACCAAGGCTGTTGAATAATTGGGGACGAACTTTGCGATTTTGAAAGGGACGGGCTTTTGGTTTTGGAACAACGCCAAGCTTGGATGCGTTGCCATGGAAAATCCATTCAACAACAAAAAATCATTGTTGGATTTAATATCAAATACAGACAAACTTTTCAACTCATTCAATAACGGTATCAACTTGGCAAGGGCCGAATTCCCAAAAGGAAATTCAGGAAATACATTACTGTTTATATAAAGGTTTCCCTTGTCCGACTTCAATAAATTGAACTGAAAAAGTTCTTTGTTACTGCTTTTGAAACGCTTTTTCTTTTCGCTTTCAAAAACACGTATGGCATTTTCTACCAAGAAGGACGACTTGCTCAGCACAAAAATACCGTGCAGATAGGTGAAGGCCACCTGGATTTCGTTGCTGCTATTTTTTACTTCTGAAATTTCAATTCCATTGAGGAGGCGGTTGGTTATTTTTTGACCCTTGAGCCCCGCTTGCGAGAGCAACATGGAATCATAACTCCGTGCAGGCAGCGCATACGAATACATCACACCAAAGTCATCTTTGGACAGCCGTTGAACCGATGTTATAAACACGTTTGGGTTTGGAAAGAAAGGACCCACTGTTTTGTCTTTCAAGCTATGACCATCTTTTGACTCAAGGATCAGGACAGAATCATTGTCCACTACATCCCACGCTGAAATTTCTTCGCGGGTGCCGCACGAATAGAATGCTACCAATAGAAGGGACAGATAAAATAGCCGGGTTGGGTTTATCACTTTTCAAATTTAAACCCAAATTATGCAATAGCATCAATAGGCGAAAGTTTTTCTGAAATAGCCATCCCATATTCCTTTTTGGTTGTGCCAATATTTAGTTGGTCAAGCGACCAACTCTAACAATGGAATTCAAGAGCCATAGGCGCTAAGAATGTTTTAACAGCGGATTTTAATCCGTTTTAATCGGTGGGCTTCGATGTTGGCAATGCATCACACTTACAGAATACACAATTGACAAAGTGAACAAGCGCGAACTGGAATATCTTCGATAGTCATATTGGATTCCTATCTCAAAATTCTTTAACTTTCAAAATCAAAACCCCTCACCATCATGGCCAGAATATCCCTCCGTGTAAATGGGCAAGTAAAAGAAGTTGATGTAGATCCCAAGATGCCTTTGCTTTGGGTGCTTCGCGATTATATCGGACTCACCGGAACAAAATTTGGATGTGGCATTGCTCAATGTGGGGCATGTACCGTGCACGTAAATGGCGCTCCGGTAAAGTCGTGTGTCGTTCCGTCCTCAGCGGCTGTTGGAAAAGAGATCACAACCATTGAAGGACTTTCTAAAAATAACGATCATGCTGTTCAGGTGGCCTGGATAGCCGAACAAGTTCCACAATGTGGCTATTGTCAGTCCGGGCAAATCATGACTGCCGTAGCATTGCTGAAAACAAATCCGCATCCAACCGATGCAGAGATTGATACTGCCATGGACCCGGTGCTTTGCCGATGCGGAACCTATCCAAGAATAAAAAAGGCGATTCAACAAGCTTCAAAAATGTAAGGTATGGAACCAATTACAAGACGAAAATTTATCCAGATTTCTTCCTTGGCCGGATCATTTCTTGTTGTGGGCTTTGGATCTGATGCCGCTGGAAACGAAACCTTGGTGGCCAGTTCAGTGCCCACTATTTCAAACCTTAACCTAAATCAATTTATCTCCATTGGCACAGACGGCAGTATTACATTGTTAAATCACCGGCCCGAGATGGGGCAAGGCACTTATCAATCCATACCCATGATCCTGGCCGAAGAATTGGAAGTATCGATGGACCAGATCACAATCCTTCCATCCGCAGCCAATGCTAAATTGTTTGGAAATCAAATGGTAGTTGGTAGTCGCAGCATTCAGACAGAATTTGAAAAGCTAAGAAAGATGGGCGCTGCCGCCCGCGAGATGCTAAAGCAAGCAGCTGCCAACAGATGGAAAATTTCGATCAGCGAATGTGTTGCCAACCATGGAATTGTAACGAATAAGTCGGGTGCCCAATTAGCCTATGCAGAGTTGGTTGAGGAGGCTGGAAAGATTGCCCCTCCGGATAACCCACGCCTTAAAACCCCGGCAGAGTTTAAAATCATTGGAAAGTCAAGCGCCCGGATGGACATTCCATTAAAGACAAATGGTGAAGCCAAATTTGGTATTGATTTAGTTGTTCCTGGAATGTTATATGCCTCCGTGGAACGATCTGCTGTTTTTCTTGGAAAGGTAAAAAGTTTTAATAAAGAAGAAGTTTTAAAAGTAGCGGGCGTGCGCCATGTTATACAAACCGAACGCGAAGTGTTCGGTCGCATACGGGAAGGTGTAGCTGTTTTGGCTGACAACTATTGGACTGCATTGCAAGGAAGAAAGGTGTTGAAGGTTGAATGGGACACCCAAAATCATGAGACCGTTTCCGATAAAACAATATTGGCCGATTCCTATGCAGTGGCTAAAACCGATGGCGATGAGTTGTTTGGCAAAGGAGATGTTAAAAAAGTTTTCAATGATTCGGGCAACATCATCGAAGCTGCTTATGAAACACCTTACCAGGCGCATGTGCCCATGGAACCGATGAATGCGATTGTCAGTGTGCGCGATTCAGAAGCTGAATTTTGGGGATCAACACAAAACCCCAATGGCATCCGGTCGTACCTGTCAAAAAAATATAACCTGCCCGAAGAGGCAGTGAAAATCAACTACACGTTTATGGGTGGTGGGTTTGGCAGACGATCCATGACGGATGTAGCCGAAGAAGCTGCAGACCTCTCAAAAAAATCCGGTGTTCCCGTCAAAGTGATATGGACGAGGGAAGATGATCAAACGCAGGGGCCTTTCAGGGCGTGCAGCTTGAATGTATGCAAAGGAGTGCTCGACAGCACAGGTAAAGTAATCGCGCTGGAGCATAAAGTGATTGCTCAGGAAATTCAAAATCAAACGGGCGAAAATATGAAAGCAGGGCGCCAGCTGATGGGAGGGATAAATACCGACTATCTCATTCCCAATCTTTCCGTAAAAGGCATTCTGCGAAAGCGGCACATTCCAATTTCTTATTGGCGCGGTGTGTATCACTCTACCAATCCGTTTGCCCATGAATGCTTCATTGACGAACTCGCGCATAAAGCGGGCAAAGATCCTTTGCAATTCAGACTGGACATGCTCGACCATCCACGGTACAGAAGAGTTTTACTTGCCCTTGCCGAAAAAACGAATTGGAAATCGCCAAAGGTAAAAGGCATTGGGCGGGGCATAGCCGCAGTAGAAAGATCGGGAGCTTATTTTGCCATGTTGGTTGAGGTTCAACAAAAAGGCAAGAGCATTGTTCCCACTAAAATTACAACCGTACTTGATTTGGGCATTTGCATTAATCCTGATACGGTAAGGGCGCAGACCGAGGGTTCCATTGTTATGGGATTGGGTGCGGTTTATGCAGGGTTGACTGTAAGCCGAGGAGCTATTGTTGAACAAAACTTTAATAGTTACTCTTTGCTTAAAATGAATCAATGCCCGGAAATTGAAACTCATATTTTAGACAGCGAAGCTCCGCCCGATGGTGCTGGCGAAGCAGGACTTCCCACCGTAGCACCTGCGCTGGCCAATGCTATCTTTGATCTCACCGGAAAACGGCTTAGAAAATTACCTATTGACATGAATAGTATCTTGTAAGGAGACTGGAGTCGGGTATCCTCGTTCCACAACCGGATATAACAACAATTATTAATGAAATTGTCTAAATTGATGCTGTCCTAAAAATGGGGAGCTTACAGACACCGAACCCCGCCATTGCAGAAACATTTTGTTAGCGGCTGTTTTCATCTCACAATCTTTTTTGAAAATACCGATAGGAGTCCTCCCAGCATTAAATAACCTGTCA
>JANOQB010000335.1:0-12014 GCA_031422215.1 Cytophagales bacterium
TTGGTTAGGTCGGCTTTGGCACCCAAGTAATTTTTGGCTTCCAATTTTTTCTTGGCCGCGTCCAAGGCCGCATCGTTTTGTGCCAGTGCAAAAAAAGGAAGGAGTATAAAGAGTGCGATCAGGTTTTTCATAATCAATAAATTCTTACGGGCAAGTTAGCAAGTTTTGAACTAATGCGATGTTGCCACAAAGATGGGGGGCATCACAAATTGCACTGAACTACAATGAAGCCAATAACCTATTCAGCAGAAACTAAATCCTGTAGGGAATATTTATCTTGAAACTTGAGTGCGCTGGCCCGACAAAAAGGCGGGGGTGCGATGGGATGTGGGAGGAAGCATCTTTTTGTCTTGACTTTTTCCCCAAAGGGATGCCTTTGGCATTGGGTATCTTTTTGTGCCTGCCTGCGCGTAGCCGCTCCGGCAAAGGCAGGTCAAGACAAAAAAGTGCCATCAACAAATGAAACCAAAAAATGAATAACTAAAATTGAATTGAAAGTACGTGCCCTGAGTTTTTTGGTGGTCAGTATAATTTGTCATACGCCTCTAAGGCGCGAAGCAATGAAAATCTTTTTCAGGTTTAGGGTTCTTTCGGATCGCGTTCATGTGCCGTTCCACACATTTTTAAAACCGCTTTATCAGATAATCGTAAATTGCAACTGTAAATCTAATGCACATGAAATATTTTATTGCCTTTGTTTCCCTTTGTCTTGCGGTAATCGCCACCTGGGCGCAAGAAAAACCGCTGGACATGAAAATGGATTTTGAACAATACGATCCCCCATCAACCTTAAAGGTAGAGGAACACAAACTGAAAAAATCCAAGTTTCCATTCATCGACATTCACAATCACTACGGCAGCATGAACACAGCCGACCTGAGCGAGCGCGTGAAGTTTATGGACTTGCTGAACATGGGCGTGATGATAAACCTGAGCGGGCGCGGCTTTCGCAGCAGTGGCGATCACCTCGAAAAATCTTTTGAGAACATTGCCAAACAATATCCAAACCGGTTTGTGCTTTTTACCAATGTTGATTTTGCTGACATCGACAATCCTGAATGGTCGGGCAGGATGGCGAAGCAACTCGAAGCAGATGTAAAACGTGGAGCGAAAGGATTGAAGATTTATAAAAACCTTGGCATACACGAAAAAGACAGCAAGGGCAACCGCATTTCTATTGACGATGCGCGCATCGACCCGGTGTGGGCCAAGTGTGGTGAATTGGGTATTCCAGTGCTTATCCACTCGGCTGACCCTAAACCTTTTTGGGACTCCATTGACAATCAGAATGAACGGTGGCTGGAATTGAAACTACATCCGCGCAGAAGGTATGACGAATCATTTGCCCGATGGGAAACCATCATTGCCGAGCAGCACCGTGTTTTTAAAAAACATCCAAAAACAAAATTTATCAATGCGCATTTGGGCTGGTTTGGAAACGACTTGAAAAAATTGGGCGAGCTAATGGATTCGTATCCGAACATGTACACCGAGATAGGAGCCGTGATTGCCGAACTGGGCCGACAGCCACGTGCAGCAAAAGCATTCTTAACAAAATATCAGGATCGAGTTCTCTTTGGAAAGGATAGTTGGGTGCCAGATGAATACGAAACATATTTTCGGGTGCTGGAAACAGAAGACGAATATTTTCCATACCACAAACGCTATCATGCCTTCTGGCGGATGTATGGCCTTGGCCTGCCTGACGAAATACTGAAAAAGATTTACTACAAAAATGCGATGAGCCTGATTCCTGGCATCGACAAAAATTTGTTTCCGAAGTAGGTTCGCTGGTTTAAACGCAAAAGCCGCTAAGTAAATCCACGCAGAGTTTCGCCAAGTAATTTTTCTCTGCGGTTCTTCTCGCGCTTTGCGTTTTAAGTTAGATAAGGCTAAACTACTCCCCATATTTCAAAAGAAACTCTGGGTTGATGGCTTTGAGTGTAACGCGACCATTGTTGAAATTTTCGTTCGACAAAATCAAATCTATTTTTTCCATCAGTGGCCTTATCACAATCCCTTCGGCCCAAAGGTCGGCCCGCAGTGCCGATTTGCGCGTAGCCATTTGTATAATAGAATCAATATCGTTGGACAGCCGGTAGTCGGGAGCCAACACAGGCACCGTCTGCAAGCCTAAGCTTTCTATGGTGTTTATAAATTGTGCGTAAGGTTGGTATTCAAACCGGTCAATGTCGAACAAATTAAAAAAGTAAACTGTGTGCCCGCGCAGTTTTAGTTTGTTGTCTTGCACAAACTCGCCCACCAGTTCGCCTTGCAGGGCAAAGTTTCCTTGCAGGCTGCGAAGTTTTGCTTCAACGTCCATGGCTCTAGCCACTTTCCAAAAAGTATTTGCCCCATCCTCCAGCAAATCCAAATTGCGGCTGCACACGCCAAACTCATTTTGATATACATAAAAAGTGGCTGAACTGCCATCTAATTTTTCGGTGACGTAACAAGGCTCGCCTTTATATTTATCTAACAACCGCTGCATTACTTGCACGCGCGTTTCATCTGTTTTGGGAATGAACGATGGAAATTTTCCTTTGGCAATTCCGCTCAGGTGCGCGGGCACGGGTGGCTCGTACTTGATCACGCCCAATGCTTCGGTGCAGTCGGCATCTTCTGCCACCTCAAAGCCGGCCGGCAAAACAGAAAGCGGAAAACAAATGCCCTGCGAAATATGCCCGCGCAGGCGTATGGTTTTTACCCGCATCTTTCGGGGCCGTAAAAATTCAAACTCTGGCTTGTCGGGGAAGAGGCTGTCGATCTCGCAATACACGCACAGGTCGCCTACTTTAAATTCATCTTTCTTCACAACCAATTGCCAGCCCAGCACCGAGGCGCGCTCAATGGCATCGGCCCCTTCTATGGGCTTATGGATTTAATTTTTTGAATGCTTGCCAGCTTGCGCATAATTGCAAATTTAGTTTTTGTTAGGGATTTCAATGTTGCGCGTTACTTATAATCCGTGCGCCCGGTTTTACCCGAACGAATCACAGCTCAGGCAAGAAGCAAAAATACAGCCGGGGTTTTGGGCCAGTTCTCTTTGTTCTTTTTCCATTCAGCCACTGGCAACGTGCGAACGGATTCGCTTGGGCCTGTAAGATCAACGGCAACCGATAGCCTTGTATTGGAATGAAGGTTTTTTAAAAAATGATCAAACACAGAATTGTTGCGATACGGGGTTTCAATAAAAATCTGGGTTTGATTTTTCGCCTTCGACTCTTGCTCTAGTTCTTTTATTTTCTCAGATGCCGCTTTCGCTTCTATGGGCAGGTAGCCGTGAAAAGCAAACTGCTGCCCATTCAACCCCGATGCCATCAATGAAAGCAACAGCGAAGAAGGCCCGACCAACGGCACCACTTGAATATTATTTTCGTGGGCGTATTTAACAGCCAAAGCCCCAGGGTCGGCCACACCAGGGCAACCAGATTCGGAAATAATACCGAGATGATGGCCATCTTGTATGGGCTTCATAAGGCCTGCCAATTTATCTTCCAGGGTTTCTTTATTTAATACTTCAAAATGAAGTGCCTCGATAGAAGTGTAAATCTTTAAGCTGCTCAAATATCTTCTTGCCGTGCGCACATCTTCGGCAAGAAAATGATGGATGGTTGGAAGTATCACCAAAGTTTGTGCAGGGATTGTAGAGGCTTGTGTTCCCTCTGCTATCACATTGGGTATAAGATATAGTTTTCCTTTTTTCATGAAGTTTTCGTGGCAGTAGTTGACAGTTAACAAATGGCAGTTGACAAAATACAATTTTCAACTGCAGGTTGTCAATTGCCCTTTGCGTTCATATTTAAATTCGCCAAGGATCATAACTTCTTTTTAAAAATTAATCCATCCAAACTCCATGCTGCTGGCCCATTGAAAAAGAAAACCAATCCCAGCAAAACAAACATGAACGGGTGCTGGTCTTCGTACCAAAATTTTCCGTGCCCTACAAAAAAAGTGATGTAGGATAACGTGCCGATGGCGATTAGCGCACCCAGCCTTGTTAGCAACCCAAAAAAAACCAAAACACCCGCCACAAACTCCGATGTCTTACCTGCATAAACCATCAACTTGCCGTTTGGGCCTTTGAACATATCCCACCCCAAATAGCTGTTCATCAATTCGGGTTGAAAGATTTCTTTGCCGTGGTAAATCATGAGCGCTCCAAAGATTATCCGCACTGTGGCAAGGGCTTGGCTCTGGAAGATGGGGCTGGGGGAAAGTAGGGGGTTCATATTATTTTGATTTGATGAGGGCGGTGTTGTTATTTGAAGTGAAAATTATTGACAATTTTTTATGGAAAAAGTCTCTCCATTTCATCCTGTGGTAAGATAGTACGAAAAATCAACCTAAACCCACAGCCATGAAGAGATTGTTGAAAACGAAAGCCATCACCTTTGTTAACAGTTTTTTGTCAATAGTCAATTATGAACTCCTCATCAAAAAATCAAACACCGCCTCCGAAAATTTTGTTGGGTCTTCCGCCTGCACCCAATGGCCGGTGTTGAGCGTAATAAAGTGTGCTGAAGGAAATATTTTTATTGTTTCAGCTTCATCGCCCTCAGCAAAATAATTGGACTGCGCCCCTTTTATAAAAAGCGTAGGGCCCGTGAATTGCCCCGGGTATTGTATGCCCTCTCCGATCTCTTCAATATGATTTTCGATAGCGTGGATGTTCACCCTCCATTCAAATTTACTTTCCGTGTTGCGCGAAAGGTTCTTCAATAAAAATTGCCGCACATCAGGTTCGGGTATGCGCTCGCTCAAAATCTTGTCGGCCTCATTGCGTGATGTAAGCGTTTGCAGATCGATGGCATGAAGACCTTCCAAAATATGATCGTGGTGCACCGGATATTGTTTGGGTGCTATGTCCACCACGATCAGCTTATTTATTTGCTCAGGATACTTTACGGCAAAGTTCATCGCTGTTTTTCCTCCCATCGAATGGCCAATGATGTGAGGTTTCTTTATGTTATGTTCCTGAATAAACTCAGCGAGGTCATCGGTAAGCAGTTGGTAATTGAAGTGATCGCTTTGGGGCGATTGCCCGTGGTTGCGCTGATCGACCAGATAGACCGTAAAGTGTTGCGCAAAAATTTTTGCCAATGAAAACCAATTGTCGGAAGAGCCAAACAAGCCGTGCAAGATGATGAGCGGATGGCCGTGCCCAGATTTTCTATGAAACAATTTCATCGCGTGAAGATAGGAAGAAAAAAACAGGCCACTGAGACAATGCAGTAAGCAGTACCGCGTATATTTGCCCTTTATTTTCCTATGGAATTGACAAACAACACCTATCGCATTCAAGGCATTGATGTAGCAGCGTTATGCAAAGAGTTCGGAACCCCGCTGTATGTTTATGATGCATCCAAAATAATCCATCAGTTAAAAAGCCTGAAGAATGCTTTTATGGATACGGATGTGCGCGTGAAGTATGCGGCCAAAGCACTCACCAACATTTCGATTTTAAAACTCCTGAAAAAGCACGGCTCCGGTGTGGATGTGGTTTCCATTAACGAAGCACACTTGGCATTGGGTGCTGGCTTTGTGCCCAACGAAATCATGTTCACGCCCAGTGGTGTTGACTTTGAAGAAATTGCAGAAGGAGTTGACTTAGGATTGAACATCAATCTCGACAACCTGTCGGTGCTGGAAAAATTTGGGAAGAAATATGGAAACACGTATCCCTGTTGCGTGCGCTTGAACCCGCATATTATGGCAGGAGGTAACTATAAAATTTCTACCGGGCACGGCAATTCAAAGTTTGGCATATCGGTATATCAACTTCCCCACATCATGCAGTTGGTTCAACAGCATCAAATCGAGATCAATGGATTACACATTCACACCGGCTCGGAAATAACGGAGACCGATGTGTTTTTGAAGATGGCCGAAATACTGTTCGGCATTGCGCGCGATTTTCCCGCGTTGAAGTTCATTGATTTTGGCGGAGGCTTTAAGGTTGCCTACAAAGAAGGCGACATGGTCACCAACATCTATGACCTCGGCCTGAAACTGAGCAAATCGTTAACCGAATTTTATCATAGCTATGGGCGCAAGCTGGAGCTGTGGATAGAGCCTGGAAAATATTTAGTGAGCGAAGCGGGCTATTTGTTTGTGACTGCCAACGTGGTGAAGTCCACACCTTCCGTAACGTTTGTGGGCGTCAACTCTGGATTGAACCATCTCATCCGCCCGATGATGTACGATGCCTATCATGAAATTGTAAATACTTCCAACCCCATGGGCTCGCAAAAAGTTTATACCGTGGTGGGCAATATTTGTGAGACCGATACGATTGGTGCCGACCGCAAGCTGAACGAAGTGCGCGAAGGCGATCTGCTGGCAATCAAAAATGCCGGGGCGTACGGATACTCCATGGCATCCAATTACAATTCCCGTTTTCGTCCGGCCGAGGTGTTGATTTTGGATGGCGAAGCAAAACTCATCCGCAGGCGCGATACGTTTGAAGATTTGCTGCGCGGCCAGATCGATGTAATATAGTTTGCGAGCATGATTCTCGCAGCTCACTTCGAAATATTCGTATAGCTTTGTTTTTGTTATAAGAATAACAAAATTTCCTTGGTTGCATCAACATATCTATTAATGTTAAGGTAAGTTGAAAAGGTGAATTAATTTATTGGTTTGGAAGGCATCTGAAAATTTCCTTTTAGCTTCGTAAAAATTCCACACTATGTTACGCATTGTTTTTTTGATCAGCCTGATTGCTCTCTTTGCCACCTCATGCACCACCCAGGAAAACAAACCAAAGAAATTCAATGAGCCTGTGGCCGTGCTGTACGATTCCACGCTCGCACCCTTTTATCATGGTGTTGCTTCGGGCGATCCGCTGGCCAATGCCGTGATCATCTGGACACGCGTAACCCCAAAAGTTTTAATGGATTCCATAGAAGTGAAATGGGAGGTATCTGAAAATCCAACGTTTGAACCTGTTGCACAAAGGGGTTTATCGAAAACTACTCCCGAACAAGATTACACAATAAAAGTAGATGTGAGAGGGCTTCAGTCCGGTAAGATTTATTACTACCGGTTTCGTGCGTTCAATAAATCATCCATCATAGGTAGAACAAAAACAACACCTGTAAATGCGCAAGACAGCCTGAAGTTTGCCGTAGTGAGTTGTAGCAATTGGGAGTGGGGATATTTCAATGCCTATGATAAAATTGCCGACCGCGAAGACATTGATGCTGTGGTGCACTTGGGCGATTACATTTATGAATATGGCCGTGGCAAATATGGCGACACCACCATCCGGAAAAATTTTCCTGCTTATGAAATAATTTCGTTGAGCGATTATCGCACACGCCACTCGCAATACCGGCTCGACAAAGGGCTGAGGCGGATGAGCCAGCGCATGCCTATGATTGCCATTTGGGACGATCACGAAGTGGCCAACAATGTTTACACCTCTGGCGCACAAAACCATCAGCCCGACAAGGAAGGGGATTTTGAAAAGAGAAAAGCTGTGGCCGTAAAAGCATACTACGAGTGGCTGCCCATCCGCGAAAGCGCAAAACACTACCGATCATTTTCGTATGGCGCGTTGGCCGATGTGATCATGCTGGACGAACGATTAGAAGGCAGGACCAAACCCGTGGATAGCCTCACCGCTCTTGATTATAATTCGGACCGGACCATGCTTGGCAAAGAGCAGCTTGATTGGATGGAAAGCAAACTGAAAAATTCAACGGCCACATGGAAAGTGATTGGCAATCAAGTGATATTTGCCGATATAGAACTGAGTCCCGTCTATCCAAAAATGCCGCGCAACCTCGACTCTTGGGACGGCTACCCTGCTGAGAAGAAAAAGCTGAAAGATTTTATCCTTGATAACAAATTGAAAGACATCGTTTTCCTTACGGGAGATACACATTCATCGTGGGCCATAGAAGTAGCAACCGATGTGAAAAAAACATACAACGCTTCCACTTCAACGGGTGCGTTTGCAATTGAGTTGGGAACCACCAGTGTAACCTCGGCCAACGACAACGAATATCACAGCAGCGACACCGTGAAGATGATGGAACGCGCATTGTTGAAAAAAAACCCGCACATCAAATACCTTAACGCGCGCGATCATGGCTATTTGTTGCTCACGCTATATCCCGGCAAGGCAAAGGGTGAATGGTATTATATGGAAACAGTTCGCCAGGCAATAACAAATGAAACATTGGGGAAAAAAGTGGAGGTGAACAAAGGGAGCGTGAAGCTCCGGTGAAGGATCGAAATCACTTTCTAAAATTTCAATTTTCCCCAATCTGGATAAACGGTGCCCAATAATATGGATGCTTATATCTTTCGTTGGCCATCAAGTTGAGTTTTGCTTGGCGCAATGCACTGGCTTTGTCTTTGCCCTCCAGCAACTCGGTATAAAAATAAATCATCATCATCGAGGTGCTTTCATCGGCAACTTTCCATAATGAGGCAACCACACTTTTGGCCCCGGCAAATAAAAATGCCGTGGTGAGCCCGCGCACACCTTCGCCTTCAATTTTTTTGCCCAGCGCAGTTTCGCAAGCCGAGAGCGTGACCAAGCCGGCCTTTAAAGTAAGCCCCAAAATTTCGCCTGAATACAACACGCCATCCTCTGGCGAATTTCGGTTTTGTGCCAGCAACAAACCCGACATCTCCGGGTATTGGCTGTTTACAAACCCATGCGTGGCAAAGTGAATGAAATCATATTTTTCAAGTCCTCCTTTTTTTATCAACTCTTCGTTGGCTGCTTCGCGCACAAAAGATTTTGCAAAAATCCCCTTGTCGGCATGTATCTGATTTATTTTTTCCACTTCCGTTTCGGTGGCGGGCAGGGGCGCAATGTATTCACCATTCAGGCTAAATGCCCGTGAGGTGGTGTCGGCCCTTTTTGCCGACCGCACAAATCTTTCGCACGATTTATTTATGAAGTTGGTTTCGTTATCGGAAAACACCGGGGCCAGCGCGATGAGGGTAGGCTTGGTGCTTACAGGTTTTGTATCGGTGTTCACCATCATGGCACCCGACAATTGATATTGGATGATATATTTTTCAATCAGATAGCCGTTGTGCCCAAGCGATTCGAAAGGCAAATAATTCAACGGGCCTTCGGGCACGATGATGATTTTCTTTATGTCGCCCAATGCTTTTAGCGCAGCCTCCACGGGTGTCCATAAAATATCGGTAAGCTGATGGGCTATTTGCTCAAGCGCAGGGCCTTGAAATTTGATCTGGTTGCTGTAGCCGCGAACTAATTTTTCCAAATCAGTTTTCTTGTCGAGCTGCTTCAAAATCAATTTTGTGCTGCTGCCGATCAAAACAAATTTGGCCGAGTCGGTGATGATGTAAGATACCATGGCCGTGTTGGCACCCAACAATTTTTTTACTTCGTTCCAGGGTGGCAACGTGCGGTCGTCCAGCACGGCACTTAGTTTAGGCGATGCCTTCACCATCTCTTTGTGAATGGTTTCGTATTCGCGTGTGAGGTCAAATTCCTGCGCCTTTAACCGCGTCATCAAAGGTTGGTTTTGCGTGGTGTAAGCGGCTGCAATCTGCACCTGCAAGGTGGCCATCCGGCCAACTATGTCTTTTCTGCGTTCAACGGTTTTGCGTGGTATTCGCGAAAGGCTCCTGGCTTTGCTCACTTGTATATCGGCTAGCAGTTCGTTGGCCTTGCTTCGCTCCGAATAGTAAAAAGATTTTTCGAGATGGATAGGATCTTTGCTCACCTCATAAAATTTTTGCGCCAACTGTAACCCCGACTCAGTGAAGAAAGCATTTATCTGCGCCAGCTCAAGCCTGTCTTTTGCATTGTTCAGGTGAAGGGCTTTTTCTTTTAGGATTTTGTCGGCCGCGTCCAATTGCTTCACCGCTTGGGCCAAACTGGCCGAGTCACCTTTCTTCACATACCAATCGGTTTTTGCCGTGTATGAAATAACCGTTTCATAATAATCCAAAAAATCATGCTTGTCGGGAAAAGAATCGAAGTTGGTGTTTTCAAAATTGTAGCTATTGGAAATAATTGCTTGCTGAAGATAGCTGGAGGCCTTAGGCAGATCGTTGAGATAAAAATATCCAAATGCAAGCCGGTTGTAGATCATCGCCTTGTTGATGTTCTTTTCATAGTGATCATAAATCGCACGGGCTTTTTCCAAATACTCCAAACTCAATTTTGTTTCTCCTTTTTTTAGATGCACAAGGCCCATGTTCAAATAGAGTGTCCCTATATTTTCATGATTGGGGGCTTGGATTTTCTGGCGGATGGCAAGTGCCAGTTTTAATTGATCAAGTGCTTTGTCATACTCACCAACAATTTCATAACTGAGGCCGATGTTGCTGTTGGCCATGGCCACAGAGGTATGGTTGGACCCGTAAATTTTTGTATAGATGTCCAATGCTTGCTTGTTGAACTTGAGGGCAAGCTCCAAGTCGTTCAGTTCGTCATAAGCCGCGGCAATGTTGCTGTAGATCACAGCATACGTTTCGTTCACCGGATATTTGTTTGCTTCCAAAATGGACAGGGCCTTGAAATTATATTGCAACGATTCGTCATACTCGGAGTGGTTGAGCGCAGTGGCCGCCATACTTAAATACACGTCCGCTTCCACAATGCTGTTGGCACCATAGGTTTGTGTGGCCAATGCCATCGCTTGAGCCAAAATAATTTTCGGCTCCTCGTACTTTCCAATATCATCAGTAATCATTTGGATGCTAAGGAATAAATCAATCACATCAACAGTTTCTGTGGGTGGCGTTTTTTGGTAGATGGCGAGCACTTCTTGATAGTGTGCCAGCGAAGTTTCCAGATCGCCCATGGACTTGTGCACGCTGCCGATGTTGATCAAGTTCTTCGCATAATTTTCGGCATCCTTACCAAATACGGATTCATTTATTTTTTTGCCTGTTCAAATTTTTCGAGTGCCGATTGAAAGTTGCCCGCTTTTGATTGACGATGCCGATGTCGTTATAAAATTTTGCTTTCAGTTTGTCATTCTCGCTTGTCTGTATCAACGCAAGGCCGCGCTCGAATATAGTAATGGCTTTATCGAACTCAGCTAACTCGATATAGCTGGTGCCCAAGGTGTGATGAAGTTCGGCCAACTCTTCGGCTTTTGTTTTCGGGTCTTTTTTATAAATGGAAATGGCTTTCTCCATGTCATTCGCAGAAGATTGAAATTGAGAAAGCTGGTGGTAGGTAACAGCCCGGTTTACCAATTCAAATGCGTAGTTGGCAGTGTTTGCTTTGCCAGCTTTCTCATACAGTCCAATGGAAGTGGTATAGGCATTGATGGCATCCTCGGGGTTGTCCAGCAGAATTAAGTAGAGGTAAGCAAGGTTATCATAAAGGGTGGCAATAGCAGAAAGTTGTTCAGGCGTGTTGGAAGGGATTTTTTTTATGGTTTCCAAGATTACCTTCTCGGCTTCTTTTCCATCGCCTGTTTCCTGATAATAGTTGGCCACATTTTGTGTGCACGTCAACACGCGTTTATAGTTTTCCTCTTTGAGATATTCTTCTCTGGCATTCAAATATCCCCTGATGGCTTTTTTGGCATCGCCTTTATCAACCTGCTCATTGGCTTGATCGAAGATTGCATCTGCTTTTGAACCCTGCGCGAAGACGCTTCCACTCAATAAAATCAGGAAAGAAGAAAATAAAATTTTTAACATCGATTTTTGTTTTTTGATAAAGCGACTGTTTGTTCAAACCAAAAGTAATCAAGCCAGCGGCAATGTGTTTGTGTTATGTTGGAATTGCTTGAAAAATACCTACCCGTACGGATAACATGCACGTATCATTACGGATGGGTGTACAACAATTTTGTGTTTGGGACTAAAGTCCCTTAAAATTTTACTATCAATTGCCACGGGCTTAAGCCCCTTGCCTATGCACACATCTTTGAAATTATTTTTATCGAATTTGGAATCAATACAAGGTTGGCAGTGGGAATCCAAGAGCCATAGGCTCGGATCATATTTTAACAACGGATTTTAATCCGTTGTTAGTAACCTCAACCAGGATAGGA
>JANOQB010000336.1:0-4622 GCA_031422215.1 Cytophagales bacterium
TAAAGAGCATCCCATTTGAAAAAAATTAATATGGCTACTCGATTAACATTTTGTTATTTACAAATTGTTAATCGAATCGGATCATCTTATCTAAATTCAATTCCATTCTTAAAAAAATATACCTCCATGAAAAAAATCAACATCGGCATTATCGGCCTGGGCTTCGGTGCCGAATTTATCCCCATCTACCAACGGCACAAGCAAGTCAACATGTACGCCATCTGCCAGCGCAACAAAGAGAAATTGAAAGCGATTGGCGATGCCTTTAAAATTGAAAAGCGGTATTCGGATTATGATGAATTATTAAAAGACCCGCACATTGATGCTGTTCACATCAACTCGCCCATACCCAATCATGCCGAGCAATCGCTCAAGGCTTTATATGCCGGCAAGCATGTGGCCTGCACCGTGCCCATGGCCACCAGCGTGGATGATTGCATGAAGATTGTGAAGGCTTGTAAAGAGACCGGCAAAAAATATATGATGATGGAAACCGTGGTGTATGCACGCGAGTTTCTGTTTGTGAAAGAACTGTATGAAAAAGGTGAACTGGGCAAAGTGCAGTTCCTGAAAGCCTCGCATCAACAGGACATGGACGGCTGGCCCGACTATTGGCCCGGCCTCCCGCCTATGCACTATGCCACCCATTGCGTGGGCCCCGTGGCCGGCCTCATGAAACTAAATGCCGAATATGTTTCGTGCTTTGGCTCTGGCACTATCCGCGAAGAACTTTCCAAAATCCACAACTCCCCGTTTGCAGTGGAGTCGGCACACATAAAATTTAAGGACAGCGATTTGAGTGCGTATGTTTATCGCTCGTTGTTTGACGTGGCCCGCCAGTACCGCGAAAGTTTTGAAGTGTATGGCTCCAAAAAATCTTTTGAGTGGGCGTTGATTGAACATGAAGAGCACGTTCTGCACACCGCCAAACTTCCCGAAGATAAAATCCCCACCAAAATAAAAGTGCCCGACTATGCGCACTTGCTTCCTGCGGAAATCCGGGACTTCACCACCAAAGGCGTTTATGATATTGCCGAGAACACACACTTAAGTTTTGCACAAGGCGGAGGCCACGGTGGTTCTCACCCACATCTCGCCCATGAATTTGTAAGTGCCTTGATAGAAGACCGAGACCCATTCCCCAACGCAGCGCAATCTGCCAACTGGACATCGGTGGGGATACTGGCACACCAGTCGGCCATGCAGGGGGGGAAGATTATTTATTTGCCGGATTTTTTTTAATCTTTTAATTGATATCCCTCGGTCTGTGTCTTCACCATAGTCGTTAAGGGAAATGGATTTCAACTTTAGAAACAGAAATTCTTATATGCCCCAGCGGGGCAGCCTCTTTATAGAAAATATTTCTTTATCTGCGATATTTGCCCCAGCGGGGCAACCTTATAGTTTATAAGATGGTCATGAATTTTACGATAAAGATTACAGATTGCCCCGCAGGGGCAAATGCCCGATATGAACTTCATTTCTACAAACAGGTTACGCCTCTGGCGTAATACGCCAAACGCTTAAGTTAATGACTGTGGTGAGGACACAGACCAAGGTTCTGTTTCCTGCTGATAGTCAATACAAAAAGCCGACCGGTGCCTCTCAATTTTTTTTCAAGGCCATGTAGGTCCATCCTGCGCCTGCAAGGTCCACCGCGCCAAACAGGATAAGCGTGGCCGGGGCCCAGCCCAATACAACAAACGTAACGAACCACACCAGAATGGCTGCGCGTGTATAAACCGTAAGCGTAAGAAAAAGTGTATTGTTTGCCGGGGCCATATACACGTAATAAATCCCTATGTTGATCACCAGTGCACCGGCAACCTTTATCCAAACTTCATTTGTTTCGGGCAACTGAAATGTGGAGAGCAACAGGTTAGGAAAAGCGATGAGCGTGATACCGAGGATGAGCAAATAAAAACCAAAGTAGTAAACAGATTTTGCAGCAGCGTTCATGGGTAGTGGGGTTTAGTTTGTTTAGTATAGAAATAGCTCTTTAAAGATGCTTAATTTTATTCAAATTTTATTCTTTTATCCATGTCGTTATCGGTAGCGTCAATAAATTCTGGAAGCAATGGCAACTGCTACTATATTGGCAATGGGCACGAGGCTGTGCTGATCGATGCAGGCATTTCGTGCCGCGAAACAGAAATACGCATGAAGCGTTTGGGCCTGTCGCTGCGGAAAGTAAAAGCCCTTTTTGTTTCGCACGAGCATTCCGATCACATCTTGGGTGTGTCCACGCTATCAAAAAAATATCAACTTCCGGTGTATGCAACCTCGCAAACATTGAAAGAGGGAAGACTGGTGCTAAAAGAAAACCTTGGCCGATCGTTTAATGCATACCAGCCGGTTTCCATTGGCGCACTCTCCGTCACCGCGTTTCCAAAGCTGCACGATGCCCGCGACCCGCATAGTTTTGTGGTAACCTGCAACCAAGTGAACGTGGGCATCTTCACCGACATTGGCTCTGTGTGCGAACATGTGATAAAAAATTTTCAACAATGCCATGCCGTTTTTTTGGAATCCAACTACGATGAATACATGCTGGAAACGGGAAGCTATCCCATTCACCTGAAGAACCGCATACGCGATGGAAAGGGCCACCTCTCCAACAAGCAGGCATTGGAGCTTTTTGTGAAACACAAGCCACCGTTTATGAGCCACTTGCTGTTGTCTCACCTGTCGGCAGAAAACAATACACAAAAAATTGTGAGGGAAATGTTCAAAGAAGTTTCAGGCGACACAAAAATCATTATCGCTTCGCGCAACAAGGAAACAGCCGTGTATAACATTAAGTCAATTATGCAGAGACAAAATTCTGAGGCGCGGCAGTTGTCGTTGTTTTAGTATTGACGCTAAACTACCAGCATCCCATCCCTCTCACTTCCTGTTCCAATAGATTTTCAAATTATGCGATGCCCTGCCTGCGGCAATAATATCTTTCCTGCCGTCACCATCCAAGTCGGCAACCTGAAGATCTTCGCAGGCCATTCCATTGTCATCGAGCCAAATATCTTTCCACGCGCCAGAAGTTTGCCGAACAAAAATTTTGATTCCTACTTTTTTCTCTTGATTGGGTTCGCGCCAACCAACTATTATCTGTTGCTCGCCAGAGGCTAATACATCGGCAATAGCCAGGGCGTGGCCTTGACTGAGATCGGCAGTAAGCACGGTTCGTGCAAGCGAATCGGTTTGATCATAAACCGTAAGTTGGTTTCCGTGCATAGGCTCAATGCCTGCCATAAACATTGCTTCACCTTTTTGCTGGCCGGCCCTTATTTCGCCAAAACTTTTGCCCTGCACAAACCACTCGCTCTTGAGGGACGAAGACCATTTTCCTTTTTCAAACGAAAATTTTTTGATGCCTTCTTTGCCGCCAACGTAGATTGATTCGCTTTTCCCATCCGCTACCACTTCTAAATTGTGTGTTAAGTGCATGGTGTTGTCAATGGTTTGGTGCTTCCATTTTTTGGTTGGGTCTTTGGGCATCTCGTAAGCAAGCACATTTACACCTTTGCCCTCGCCATTTTTATTTCCCCGGCCGTGCAGAGGCAGCACAATCAGTTGAAAATCATTACCGGCTTTCACCCATTTCATTCTATGCACCGTGGGCTCGTGATGGAGTTTTATGGGCGTCCATTTTTGCATAGGGTCTTTGGGCCTCACCAGAAAATGGACCGATCCCGATTTCAATGTATCGGAAGTTTCGGAAGGGTTCCATTGCGCACCCACGGCCACTTCTACTTTTCCATCGCCATCAATATCGCGGGCGGCCATGCACACATTGTCGGACTCGGTAAGATTTTCAACCATTACAAAGCGTTTCCAGTCGCCATTGCGGTACCATACAAATTGTTTTTTGTCGGCCAATAGAATATCGGGCTTGTGGTCGCCATCCACATCGCCAATGGCAAGTCCATAACCGATGGAGACATTGGCATCAATAATTTGTGCTTCAAATTTTTGAGCAACGGCTTCGTTGCAGACGAAATAAAATAATAGCAGCAAAAATGCAGGATGGGGATTCATGGCGTTGGTGTTTATTACTTTTTGTCTTCCGTTAAAACCCTTCCTATCCCAAACTGATCACCGGTCTTCACGGCTTTCTTTCCGTCAAGGTGTATTTCCACAACCTTCTCGCTCATCACAGGATTTCCTTTTTCGTCTTTCAACGCGGTGATTGTTTTCCGTGTCTTCACCTCTATGATTTCGCCCGTGGACGGATAGGCATGCTTTCCATCCAAACTAAACGTGATCCAGCCCGGTTGGTCTCTTACCTCAATGCTGGCAACTTGCTTGGGTGGCATCACGGTGTTGTCGAAAATATGCATGCGCTGATTGAAGGCATCGCACAGCCATACTTCTTTTTCATCGGGCGTCAAGCCTATGCCATGACTGGGACAACCATGCCGCTTCACGGGGCCTTGCACAAAACCTTCCACTTCAACATGGTGGATTTTATTTCCGGTTTTCATATCGCCAATTTCAAAGCCGAGCAGCCCGTTTACATTTACATAGCACCGTGTTTGCGAACCATTGATGGTAAATGGCCGCACGGCAGCAGCAAATGGGCCTACTTGTTTTGTCACTGTGTGCGTTCGGGTGTCCGATACGCC
>JANOQB010000337.1:0-4442 GCA_031422215.1 Cytophagales bacterium
ACATTGATTTTCAAACACAGGGCATTGCTTACAGTTTGGATAAAGGGCGCACCTGGACGAAGTATGAAAACAATCCTGTTTTACAAAACCCAGGCATACGCGATTTTCGCGATCCTAAAGTTTCGTGGAATGAAGTGGCCCCTCAATGGGTGATGACGCTCGCTGTGAAAGACCACATTGAATTTTATGGTTCACCCGATCTGAAGAAGTGGAACAAGCTAAGTGAGTTTGGTAAAACTATGGGTGAGCATGGTGGTGTGTGGGAGTGTCCCGATTTATTTCCGCTCAAAGATGAACAAGGAAACACGCGGTGGGTATTGCTGGTGAGCATCAACCCGGGTGGGCCGCAAGGGGGATCGGCCACGCAATATTTTGTTGGCGACTTTGACGGAAAAAATTTCACCTCGCAGGATACCGCAACACGTTGGATCGATTACGGGGCGGACAATTACGCAGGCGTTACGTGGTCGGATATTCCGGAGCGTGATGGCCGCAAGTTATTTATTGGTTGGATGAGCAATTGGCAATATGCAAACACAGTGCCTACCGAGGCGTGGAGAAGTGCCACCACATTGCCACGCGAAATCACGTTGAATAAAAAAGGCGATGGGTATGAATTGACTTTTAAGCCCGTTGATGAAGTTTCCAACATACAGGGCGCACCAACAGCATACACAGACAGTGCCACCGTAGCCAGTCCGTTGTTTATGATAGAGTTTACCCTGGAAGATGGCTCTAAAGAATTTTCATTGACCATATCGAATCAAGCGGATGAAAAAGTAGTGATCTCAAGCCTTGGCAACACATTGTCTTTCGACCGCACAGCGTCTGGCATAACCACATTCAATCCTGCTTTTGCAGCTATACATAATATGGATTTGAAAGGTGTTGAAATAAAAAAAGTAAACGTGTATGTGGACATGGCATCGGTTGAACTATTTATCAACAATGGAGAAAGGGTGCTTACCGAAATTGTTTTTCCTACCAAGCCTTTCAATAAGGTGCGGTTGGATAAAAAGAATCCTCAGTTTAGTATTGCGCCCATTTCGTCAATATGGAAATAGCAATTGATATAGCTTAAGCATTGGTTCACGCAAAGGCGCAATGGTTTAGGTTTCAATTAAATTTTTTTCAACTCTCTCCGTCCTTTGCACCAAAATGGTTGATCCAAGATTTTTCAAACAAAAAAATTACTTTGACAGCACAGGCATACTGGCCACCAATAGAATTAAATCCGCATCGGTTATTTCCTTTTTTTCATCGGCCAGCACAAGGAAGTTTTCATAGAGCGTATTCAACTCCTCTCCCTCTACGCGATGGCCTAATAATTCTGCGCGGTGTTTTAACGCGGCCCTTCCGCTGCGGGCTGTGAGCACAATGGATGAAGATGGAACGCCTACATCGGCAGGATTGATGATCTCATAATTTTCGGCATGCTTTAAAAACCCATCTTGATGGATGCCTGAAGAATGGGCGAACGCATTTTTTCCTACGATGGCTTTGTTCGCCTGCACGGGCATGCGCATCATGGAAGACACCAACAAACTCAGATCATAAAGCTTTTCAGATTTGATGTTTGTATACAAGTCAAGGTCTTTATGCACCTGCAAGATCATGGCCACTTCTTCCAATGAAGTATTGCCAGCACGCTCACCAATTCCGTTGATGGTAACCTCTGCCTGGCGCGCACCATTGATAAGGCCCGCCATGGTGTTGGCAGTGGCAAGGCCCAAATCGTTGTGGCAGTGCACCGAAATAATTGCCTTGTCTATGTTCTTTACGTTTTCCACAAGATACTTAATGCGCTTGCCATACAACTCCGGCAAACAATAACCGGTTGTGTCGGGAATGTTTACCACATCGGCACCTGCGGCAATCACGGCCTCAATTAATTGTGCAAGAAAAACCAGATCGGCACGGCCTGCATCCTCCGCATAAAACTCCACTTCATAGCCTTTGGCTTTTGCATATTTTGTTGCCCACACACCTTGCTCAAGCACCTGCTCGCGGCTGCTCCTAAATTTATGTTTGATGTGCACATCGGAAGAACCTATGCCTGTGTGAATCCTTCCGCGCTTGGCGTGATGCAAGGCTTCGGCAGCCACATCAATATCTTCTTTCTTTGATCGGGTGAGTGCACACACAACGGGCTCCTTCACAGCTTTTGATATCTCCACGACAGAAAGAAAATCACCAGGGCTGGAAATGGGGAAACCTGCTTCAATTACATCCACGCCAAGAAGTTCAAGTTCTCTTGCAATGATTACCTTCTCCTCGGTCTTCAATTGACAGCCGGGCACTTGCTCGCCATCGCGGAGGGTTGTGTCGAAGATTTGGATTTTGTTCGTCATAAAAAAAGAAGTTAGAAGTCAGAAGATAGAATATAGGAGTTAGGAGACAGGAGTTAACTGTACTGTCTTCAATTTTTCAACTTGATTGATAATTTCGTTTCCCATATTGGTGGTATTTAAAATTTTATCCTTTGATGTTTTTGAATCAGCGATGTCGGTGGTGCGGTATCCGGCTTTCAATGTTTGCTCCACTGCTTTGATGATGGTTTCAGATTCCTCTTTTAACCCAAAAGAAATATCGAGCATCAATGCGACCGATAAAATTGAAGCCAACGGATTGGCAATTCCTTTTCCCGTGATGTCGTGCGCACTTCCGTGGATGGGTTCATACAATCCAACTTTATCGCCAACGGATGCAGAGGCGAGCATGCCCATAGAGCCAGCAATCTGCGAGGCTTCATCGGTTAGTATGTCGCCAAATAAATTTCCGGTGACCACTACATCAAAGCTCCGTGGGTTTTGTATCAGCTTCATGGCGGCAGAGTCAACAAACTGATGTTCGAGTTGCACATCGTGATATTGTTTTCCAATTTCCTGAACAACTTCTCTCCACAACCGTGAACTCTCCAGCACATTGGCTTTGTCCACTGAGGTAACTTTTTTCTTGCGGGTGCGCGCAGCCTGAAATGCTTTGTGTGCTATGCGCTCCACTTCATAGCGTTGATAGATCATCACATCATAAGCTGTGTTCCCATTGTCTTTTCTTCCTTTCTCGCCAAAGTAAACATCGCCTGTAAGTTCGCGGAAGAAAAGAATATCAGAACCTTTTAATATTTCGGATTTGATGCTTGACGCTTCGAGCAGTTCGTCAAAGAGTTTTATAGGGCGCAGGTTGGCATACAAACCCAACTCCTTTCTCATTTTCAACAAGCCTTGTTCGGGGCGCACTTTCAGGGTGGGGTCGTTATCATATTTTGGATGACCCACGGCTCCAAATAAAATCGCATCGCAGTTTTTTAGTTTGGCTAGCGTTTCGTCTGGCAATGGGTTTCCGGTTGCTTCAATGGCATCATGGCCGATGATTGCTTCATCAAATTCAAACTGATGCCCAAAGAGAGCAGCAATTTTTTCCAATAGTTTTTTTCCTTCGGCTGTTACTTCTTTGCCGATGCCATCTCCGGGCAGGATTACGATTTTCTTTTTCATTGATTTTTCTTTATTCAAGATGCTGGCTATTGGATTCTTGTGTCGCAAGGATCAAGCATCCGCAATCCGATTTTATGTGTGCGCAACATCAAACTCCCTAATCTCTTTATTCAGGCTCAGCAAATAATCAATGTCATCGTAGCCATTGATCATGCAGGTCTTTTTATATAAGTTGATTTCAAATTTTTCTTTCACCGATCCCACCTGAAGGATTTGATTTCCCAGGTCCACCACAATTTCGGCTGAAGGCATTTCCTCAATGGCCACCAGCATTTGGCGTAAAAAATTTTCGGGCACCACAATCGGCAGCAGGCCATTGTTCAAGGCATTGTTTTTAAAAATGTCGGCAAAAAAACTTGACACCACAACCCGGAACCCATAATCATAAATTGCCCATGCCGCATGTTCACGGCTGCTTCCACAGCCAAAGTTTTTTCCCGCCACCAAAATTTTTCCTGAAAATTTTGGATTGTTGAGCACGAAGTCTTTCACGGGCTTGCTATCGGTTTCATAGCGCCAATCGCGAAACAGGTTATCACCAAAGCCTTCGCGCGTGGTTGCCTTTAAAAACCGGGCCGGTATGATCTGGTCTGTATCAATATTTTCCACCGGCAACGGCACCGCGGTAGATTTTAATGTTGTGAATTTTTCTTTCATGTTCGTTATTACTTTAGAAATAAGAAGTCAGAATTTAGAAGTCAGAATCTGCCTGCGATCCGCCTACTTATAATTTTCGTATCTCGTTTTTTGTCAATTGTCAATTAATTCCCTCACATCCGTAACTCTTCCTGTGATCGCAGCCGCGGCCGCACTCAATGGGCTTGCCAAAAACGTGCGCGACTTCGGTCCTTGCCTTCCTTCAAAATTTCTATTGGATGTGCTGATGCAATATTTTCCACCGGCAACGGCACCGCGGTAGATTTTAATGTTGTGAATTTTTCTTTC
>JANOQB010000338.1:0-4773 GCA_031422215.1 Cytophagales bacterium
ATGGCCAGGATTATTGGAAGCATTTTTTAGCAAATGAAACTGCAAGTTATTAAAAATCGGTTGTTTAAATGGAGCAGAAAAACCTTTCTGTACGGAGCCCTTGCGTTTTTGATTTTGTTGTTGCTCAGTTTCATTTTGCTGCAACTGCCTGTTACACAAAAAACACTTATTGACCGGTTCACTTCAAAATTTTCACGCGTTTCCGGATTCAACATCTCTTACAATCGCATTTATGTGCTCTGGTGGGACCGCGTTGAAATCAAAGACCTGGTGATAACCGACCCGGCCCAGAACACGATGGTGAAAATTGATAAATTAGAAGCAAACTTTCAGCTTTCGTCTGTCTTTCAGAATCAAAACCTGAATATCGATGGTGTGTCGTTGGATGGTGGCAGCGTGAACTTTGTAAAGATTGCAACAAGCGACACGCTGCGCGATTTTAACATCAACGTGTTCGTCAACGCAATCACCAAACAATTGGCATCCGGTTCGGGCCAGGGCGGTGCAAAGGTAAACATCGGTGAGATCGTGATCCACAATGTCCATTTTGCCATGCACGATCCTCAAGAAGAATTGCTGCCCGATGTGTTTGACTACAACCACATCCGCATTGCCATTGATGAGATTGAAGCACAAAACTTCAAAGTGGCTGGCGACACCATTGAGTTTAACATGAACTCTTTATTGGCCGTGGAAGAAAATGCAAACCTACCCATTCACAATCTCTCCACCTTCTTTCGGGTGTCGCAACACGCCATGGAATTTTATGGGCTACGGGCCAACATTGGCGACAGTTTCGTATCCGACACATTGGTTTTTAAATACAATGAAATCGGTGACCTGAACAACTTCACAGAAAAAGTAAACATCCGCACATCGCTCGTCAATACGGTGATCAACCCGGAAGACCTATCGCGTTTTACGGGAGGCAAAATGATTTTTGACCAGCCGCTTTATCTGAGAGGAAAAATATCGGGCAAAGTTTCGCGCTTGCTATACCAAAATATGGAAGCGCGGATTGGTAAAACAAAACTCAACGGAAAACTGCAAATAGATGGGCTTCCTTCCCTGAACGAAACATTCATTAATCTGGACGTGAAGGCTGGCGAAGTTTCAATCAATGACCTCTCGTTTCTATTTTCAAAAAGTATTTTTGCCCGCCTTAAGCCTTTAGGAAATTTTCAGGTGGTGGGCAAGTTCACCGGATTTGTTGATGACTTTGTTGCCGATGGAGACTTTCGCGGTTCCTTTGGCCACATCAAATCCGACATAAACCTGAAGATTGAAAAGGAGCACGTAGATCGCTCTTCCTTTGAAGGAAACCTGTCTCTCACCAATTTTAATCTCGGCCTATTTTTAAACGACACGGTGAACTTTAAGCGTACCACACTTACCGGGAGAGTTGTTGGAAAAGGCCTGACATTGGAAACCACTGACCTCACCCTGAAAGGCAAGATCACTTCCATCGGGATAAAAAAATATGTCTATCAAAATATTATAACAGACGCGCGATTTGCAAAAGGGTTGTTCAACGGGATGCTACAGATTGACGATCCGAATTTGCAGTTGAAAGCAGATGGCTCCATCAACATCCGCAAAGGCCAGGAGATTATCAAGATCAGGGCAACACTTGACACTTTATATGCCGACCGCCTGGGCTATGTAAGGCAACCCTTTTTTATCCATACCCAAGCCGACATAGACACCAAGGGTCTTACATTAGACAGCTTGATAGGAGGTGTAATACTGCGAAATACATTTATTAAATATAAAGATGAATCGCTGAAACTCGATTCGATTTATATACGGTCGGCCCTTTCAAAAAACCAGCGCAGCCTTCTGCTGCGCAGCTCGTATGCCGATGTGGATTTGGTAGGCAACTTCTACTACTCAACACTGTTCAACGACATGATAAAACTGTTCAAAGAATTTCAATTGAATGTAAAGAATGACAAAAAAGAACTTTCAGATTATTATGCCCAAAAAATTGACACCGAACAGGAATACACGGCCGCATTCAACATCAAACTAAACAATGTAAACCCGCTTTTAAAATTATCAAAATTGGCAGCCACCCTATCGCGCAACACTACCATCGATGGCAAATTCTCCAATGGCATCACTTCCTCCATTCAGGCGTTCGCACAAATCGATACGATTTCGTATCAAGACAAGCATTTTTTCGGCAATGAGTTGGAACTTTCCGGATCCAAACTCCGCGACAGCACATCGGCACTTGTTATGATCACGGCCCAATCGCAACGGCAAACAATTTCAAATGCACTAAAGACCAAAAAACTTTTTTCGGAATTGATCTGGGATAAAAACCATGCCGACCTTACGGTAGATTTTGACCAAGAGGGAACTACCAACTTTGTGAGGCTGCAATCTGAGATAGATTTTCTGAACGACAGCACACGCATTAAAATTATGCCTACGCGGATCAACATATTGGAAAAGGAATGGCGTGTAAACCAGGATAATTATTCGATGGTAAAGGCGAATGAATGGAGCATTCATCGTGTAGAAATAAATCATGGCGAAGAATCGATTTTGATTGATGGTCTGATCTCCTATGACCCGGCCAAAAGTTTAACCTTATCCATGACCAATCTTAACTTAGATGTGCTCAACTCAATAAGTACAAGCAAGTTTAAAGGCATCGTTACCGGAAAATTAGAAGCCAAGGACATCTACCATCAACTTTATCTTCAAAACGATGTGCACATAAAAGATTTGACAGTGGACGATTTTTTAATTGGCGATCTTACAGGCATCAACATGTGGAACCGCGAGGAGAAGCGGTTCGATATTGATTTCACCATCGACCGGCTTGAGAAAAGAACACTCACGCTGCAAGGCTATTATAACCCGCAGGGAAAAAGCCCGCTCAATGTATTGGCCACTCTTGAAAAAACAAATGTTAAAATTATTGAGCCGTTCCTGAAAGGGATTTTTTCGCAAATGGACGGCACCCTGTCGGGCATATATAAAATTGAAGGAACCTTTGTAGCTCCCCTCATCAATGGCGAAGGCGAAATTGAAGACGGCAAGCTCATGATCGACTATCTTAAAACCCTTTACACGTTCAATGGGGCATTGAACATAACACCCAATCAATTTATTTTTGAAAATTTTACCATGTATGATGCCCTGAAAAACAAAAGCAGCGTAGATGGATACCTCACGCATCGCAATTTTTCAAAATTCAGGATCAACTTAAACGCTGCCTTCACCAATTTCCAGGTATTGAATACCACCTCCCGCGACAACAGTTTGTTTTATGGGCAGGCCTACAGCACCGGCAACCTAAACATGCTGGGGCCGCTCACCAACATGAAAATTTCAGCCACAGCGCGGACTACAAAAAATACCCGAATCTACATACCCATAAGTGGTGCCCAGTCCGTTGAAAAAAGTGATTTCATCACGTTTGTGAATTTTAAAGATTCGACAAAAAATAAAATCAACCTGGCCTTGAAAAAGCAAAACAATGAACCCAGCGGCATCACCATGGATTTAAACTTAGACATTACACCCGATGCCTATGCCGAAATAATCTTCGACATAAAAGCAGGCGACATCATTCGCGGCTACGGAAATGGCGACATCAAACTTCAATTGGACACAAAAGGGGAGTTTAACATGTTTGGGCTCTTTGAATTTGAACGGGGCAACTACAACTTTACACTCTTCGATATCATCAACAAAGAATTCAATATCAATAAAGGCAGCCGCATCAGTTGGTATGGCGACCCTTATACCGGCCAACTCAATGTTACGGCCAGCTATCGGCAACTGGCCTCCATGGGCCCCATACTTATCAACCAGGTGAGCGAAGCCGCGCTGGCATCGCCACAACTACGTAGAAAATATCCGATAGAAGTGTTGCTGAAATTAGATGGCCCCATGCTTTCGCCACAAATACAGTTTGATATTACCGCAAAAGATTTACCCGACAACGTAACGGTTGAGGGAGAACCACCCGTGAGATTGAACTTTGCCTTTGATGCTTTTAAAGCCAGGCTGGATGAACAAGAATTGAAGCGGCAGGTTTTTAGTTTGATCGTTCTCAGAAGGCTTTCATCGCCCGATGCATTCAGCACCAGCGGGTCGCTTTACAACAGTGTGAGCGAGTTGCTCTCCAACCAACTCAGCTATTGGCTAACACAAGTTGATCAGAATTTGGAAATCAACATCGATCTGGGCGCACTGGATCAGGAGGCATTCAACACCTTTCAATTGCGCCTCTCTTACTCGTTTCTAAATGGGCGCTTGCGTGTAACCCGCGATGGCACAATCTCCAGTCAGTACAACCGTTCCGATGTTTCCAATATGCTTGGCGACTGGACGGTGGATTATCTGCTTACGCCTGACGGAAAGTTTAAAGTGAAAATGTACAGCCGTTCCAATTTAAACCCGGTGCTCAACAACCTGGGCACGCAGGCTGCCGTCACCACAGGCATTAGCCTCATGCACACACAAAGTTTCAATCAAGTGAAAGACCTGTTGAAATCGGCCCGCGAAAAGCGAAGGAAGGAATTAGAATCCGCCATCGAGCAAGACGAAGCAATATTGGAAGAAGAAGACCAACGGTAAATTGCTTTTGAAAATGTGTGTACTTCAAGTTTTCAAAAGAATTTTTTGCGGCACCCCGAAGCGGGGCCGGGCTACAGTCAATTTGAAAAAATTTGGTACACCTATAAAAATCCTGACGACAACGCATTTCAAAGTGTGTACGGCAGTTTTGTGTTTGGGACTAAAGTCCCTTAA
>JANOQB010000339.1:0-2588 GCA_031422215.1 Cytophagales bacterium
GCGACATTTGGGACGCTGTCCTACGTGTCGCCAATGTCCCACGAAGGATGATTAAATTAAATAATTGCTCAATATGCGAGTACTCATTTTAGGCGGAGGCGGCTTCTTAGGAAAAAGACTGGCCATCGAGTTGTTGGAAAACGGTGGCCTTGATCAGGGGAAACTTACTCATCTAACTCTGATGGATTTTGCGTTCCCTAACAACATGCCCACCGATCCCAGATTGGAATGTATCACCGCAGATTTCAGTGATGCGCTATCAATCAGAAAAGCCCTTCAACATAAGCCCGATTTGATATTTCACTTGGCTGCCATAGTAAGTGGGGAGGCCGAAAAAAATCTTGACTTGGGGATGAAAGTAAATTTTCATGCATCCCTTCAATTGTTGGAGGTATGTCGGGAAATGGATTTCCATCCGCGTATTGTATTTGCCAGTTCGTGCGCAGTGTTTGGTGGCGATGTTTCCAAAACTATAATGGACGAAACAAGTGCGAGGCCACGGAGTTCTTATGGTTCACAGAAAGCAATGGTGGAACTGTTGATGAATGATTATAGCCGGAGGGGAATTGTAGATGCCCGAAGCCTCCGGTTGCCAACCATAGCCGTGCGACCGGGCAAACCCAACGCTGCTACATCTTCATTTGTAAGCAGTATCATCCGCGAACCACTGCATGGAAAAAAGGCTACTTATCCGGTGCCGCCAGAAACAAAAGTGTGGATACAATCCCCGAAGCGCGTTATCCAAAATTTTATTCATGCTGGCAACATGCATGAAAAACTATTTGGCCCCGACAGGATCATCAATCTTCCGGGCCTTACCGTTTCTATCCAAGAGATGATTAAAAGTCTTGAGCAAATTGTTGGTAAAGAAGCAACCAAGTTAATATCCCATGAGCCGGATGAATTTCTGCAAAGCATTGTCCTCACCTGGCCTCCGAATTTTGAAACGGTCAGGGCCAATCAATTGGGATTTGTAAGAGATACTTCCATTGCAGAAATGATCAAGTTGTTCATTGAGGAAGAGAAAATAGTGAATAAATAAAAGAACATTAGCGATGAACCCAAACCAAAAGATTTCGATTGTGACCGGTGCCGGCACAGGCATTGGAAAGGCCGTGGCCACTTCACTTTGTAATGATGGATGGATAGTGGTGTTGGCAGGCAGGCGTGAAGAGCAACTTAAAGAAACCGCTCAGGCATTTGATGTTGAAAAAACGTTGGTCGTGCCTACGGATATTACCATTCCAGCGAGCGTCAAAAATCTTTTTGATCAAACCGTAAAAACCTTTGGCCATCTCGACTTACTGTTCAACAATGCAGGGGTCAACGTTGCTGCCAAATCGGTTGAGGAACTGACCTGGGAGGAATGGCAACGGGTGATGAGCACCAATGTGACGGGAGCATTTCTCTGTGCGCAAGAAGCGATCAAAATCATGAAGCATCAAAACCCAATGGGCGGGCGCATTATCAACAACGGCTCGATATCAGCCCATGTGCCACGGCCACAGTCTGCAGCTTACACAGTCAGCAAGCATGCCATTACCGGATTGACAAAATCCATATCGTTGGATTGCCGCGCCTACAACATTGCGTGCGGGCAAATTGATATCGGCAACGCCAAAAGTTCGATGACCAAGAAAATGGAGGCAGGAATTATTCAGGCAGATGGCTCACTTAAAATCGAACCCACCATGGATGTGAATGAAGTTGGCCTCGCAGTAGTGTATATGGCCAACCTGCCCCTCAATACCAACGTGCCGTTTATCACCATTATGGCCAATCAAATGCCTTACATGGGAAGGGGGTGATGTGCCATCGAAGCCACTGTTGCTGTGGAAAAATAGTTCTTAAAATTCCTTACTAAAACTCACCCTTCGGATTGTGGTTTCAGCACTTGATTCAATACCACACGTCTGTTTAAAATTTCATTTCGCGTAGCCATTTCTCTTTTTGGCGTAGGCTTTTGGTTTTGCCTTGCCCGTAAAATAGCTCAAAACAAAACACAATTATGAAAACAACCATTCTTTCAGTTGCTGCGGTAATAGTTACCCTTGCAACATTTTTGGCCGCAGGTACTTTGGTATCGGTAAAAGAAAAGGGGATAAATTCTTCCCAGCTATTGGGCGAAAAAGTTATCACATCCCTTCAACAATCTTCGTTTGAAGAGTATGAACTGCTATTCCCTTCCTTACTGGAATTTCAGCAGGTGATGAACGGAAATTCAAATTTTATGGCAGCTATTTATCCGATGCCCAAAAAGACTTTTCTATCCGATACGAAAACGAACTGATTCCAGCTTTGAAAGAATCGTATGCAAAGCTTGAGGGCGAAGGAAAGGAGAAGGGTATTGATTGGAGTTCGGTCAAGTACATCGGCACAGAGACAAGTGAAACTACCGATGCCAACTTTGGCAAAGCATCTATTACTATTGTGTTTATCTCCAACGGAAAAGCCTACCGCATTGTCCTTGATAATGCCCTGATAATAAACGGGCAGTGGAGAGTGGGGCAACAGGTTAGGTTAGGATAAGGCGACTCAAAAATTATACTGCACCAATCCAATACTAAAGCACCTGACCGCTTCGAACG
>JANOQB010000340.1:0-3692 GCA_031422215.1 Cytophagales bacterium
CGCAAAGAAATATTCTCGCTAAATCATTTCACTCCAAGACATCAAGAACGCAAAGAAATACAAAACCAACTTCGCGGGCTTTGCGACTTTGCGTGAGAAACATTCTCGCAAAATCACTTCACTCCAAGAACAATTAGAAAATACAAAAACCAACTTTGCGACTTTGCGTGCGAAATGCCTAATAACCACAAAACAACTCACTACTTCCAATGGGCGCCCCCGGTGGAATGGGCAACAAATTTTCGGTTTTGAATTCTTCGGGGTTTTCCTGTATGTTCGAAATCTGTTTTGCCAAATAAATATAGTGAGCCTTCCATGATTCATCTGCTGTTTGCCGCGTTTGCAACCACGTTTTTAATTGATCCAACCTAAAGGAAATAATTGCTTTGGTTTGAACGGATGCATCTTTGTGCAGTGCAAGCTTTGCAAGGTTGGTGAACAACACATAGTTCGTTCCCATCTGCACAGCACCTTCATAACCCGGCTTTGCGGCAGATTTAAAAGTGGCGCTCATTAATTTGTCAACAACACTTTCCAAACTTGGCAAGCGTGCATCGCGCACATGATGCTCGAACACTCTGTTTGCACGGGCGGGGTGAAGTATCATCGCAAAAACAAAATCGGAAGCAGACTCAGCCACCGAAAGAGGATCGAACGTAAGCTCTGTCTTTATCTTCACCAATTCGCGATGGCGATCGTAGCCAATGGGGCGCGGAGGAATGATCTTCAATAAATTTTCCGGGAACATCAAAGCGGATGGCTCCACCGTTTTCAACAATGCATCAATCGCTTTTAATTCTTGTTGTGGAGTTAGCAGTTCCGTCACGGGCTGCCCGTCCCCGCGAAGGGCATACCGATAATTCAAGCCTCCAATCAATTTTACTGCGGCTTCGGCCTGATAGCGATGAAAAAAATATATGGGCACCAAGGCTTCTTCAAGCATCGCATAAGGCACACTTTGTTTGATGGTGTTCTCACCAAAGTTTTTCAAAGCTACTTTTCGCACCTCCATCACCCGATTGAGTTCGTCCGAAGGCTCCTTCCCATTATCCCACAGATGGGCAAACGGATGAGCACCACCCAAGGGCCGCGCATCTTGATCAGATAAAAAAGTGAGCCCAGCCTTCAATGAATTTTGAATGATTTCACTCAACGCTTTTTCTTCATCTGTTCCAGCAGAGAAATGCTGATAGCCCCAGGTTATGGCAACTTTGTCGAACGGACCAATCTTGGTATCGTACGCTTCACTCAAATCAATTTTACCCTCCTTTAATTTTACAATGGGATGCGGATAGTCCATCACCGAAGCAAGATTTTCTGAACTGGATGAATAGGCATGCGACAATCCAAGCGTGTGGCCCACTTCATGCGCTGCCAACTGACGAAGCCGCGACAAAGCCATTTGCTCCATTTCTTGCGAGGCCGGTTTGCCATCTTCATAAGGTGAGAGCAACCCTTCGGCAATCAAAAAATCCTGCCGCACACGCAACGAGCCCAACGTAACATGTCCTTTGATAATTTCTCCTGTGCGCGGATCTACCACCGATGATCCATACGACCATCCGCGGGTAGAGCGATGCACCCAATTGATCATGTTGTAGCGCACATCCATGGGGTCCGCATCGGGTGGCAACACTTCCACACGGAACGCATCTTTATAACCAGCAGCTTCAAATGCCTGGTTCCACCAACGTGCTCCGTCCATCAGCGCAGAGCGGATTGGCTCTGGTGCACCTGCATCCATATAATAGATAATTGGCTTTACAGGCTCGCTAACAGTAGCAGCCGGATCTTTTTTTTGTAAGCGGTGCCGCGTGATCCATCGTTTCTCAATGGGCTCGCTGATAGGCGTGGCGTAGTCATAATAGGAAGTGCTGAAGTAGCCTGCACGTGGATCAAACCTGCGAGGTTTGTAATCGGCATCGGGGAGTTGCACAAAAGAATGATGCTCGCGCACCGTGACCACCGAAGGTGTGGGCGTTACGCTGCGGATGTATGCGCCCGTTGGTTGACCCGAAAAAGTAAGCGTCACTTCAAATTCGGAATTCTGTGGAAAATTTTTTGTGCGCGGAAGATAGAAAGCAGACCGTGCCTTGTCGAGTGTGTAGTTCCCTTGCTGAGTGGAGCGCAACCGTCCTGCCACATCGTGCGCATCCTGCAAAAGAAAATCGGAGGCATCCACCAAAACTTTTCCGGCTTCTTCGGCCCAAACGGTAAATCCACCCAGCACCGATTGGGCAAAAGCTTCTTGCACGGCCTTACGCTCGGCTTCGTTATCTGAAATTGCGCGATACGAATAGTTAAGTTGCGTTAACAATACTTTGGGGCCTCTCCGCTCAAACTTCACAACCCGCTCGCTGCCCAACTGATTTCGGTCCAGGCCGATGTCGTTGGAGCCGATGCCTGCCGTGAGCGATTCGATGTACAGAAATTCAGTATCGAATTTGTCGATCAACAAAAAAACTTTGTCTTGCTTCTCATCATAGTAAAATTCAAAATAGCCGGAATATTTTTTCATGCCAGCAACCTTGGCCTCGATGGGCGACACGGTTTGTGTTGCAACAGGAGGCTGATCGGGCACTGCATTCTTTCTCTGGCCAAAAGCCATGAAGGATAAAAGTGTACAAAGAGCGAATAATGTATGTTTCATAATTGAATAAAGATTTGATCTATGTCTGAAATCTAACTATTAATCAAAAGGGACACAATAAATAATTTCGTTCCGGTCTTATTTTTTTGCTTACTTCACTGAAAGATGGATAAGCCTTGCATTATTTTGAAATGAAAAATTATTATCCTATGACTTTGTTGCGTTTTAAATTTTACCCAAGCGCTACCTATGAAACCAACCAAATCAAGTACGATTGGACATCTTAAAACTTATGGAACCCCAGCACGAAACAACAACCACGGACTCAACATGGTTTTCAATCAAATCAAAGATATACTCAAGCCGTATGAAATGAATCTTAACGTAAAAAGCGATACCGGCCAACAATACGAGCTATGGACAACCCATGTTTATAGAAATAAATTTAGACCTTACGACATAAAAACAGGATTGCAGTTTGCCGGATTGGCCATTAGCAAAAATAACGTTGCGCTGTACCTTCAATACTTTTACCTACAACCAGAAAGTAAAAATGAACTCGGAGAAAATATCAAATCTAAACTAAAAGGCCAATCGTGTTTTCATATTACCACATTGACCGAAGAATTGATCATGGAAATAAAAGAGGCCGCTAAAAAAAGTTGGGACTATTACCTAAAGCAGAAATGGGTGACACCGCTCGATGCATGACTATCAAAGCTGCCGAGCCACCAACTCTAACTCCTGATCAATGGCCGAAATTGTGACTTTGGGAAAACCTTCGGATTATAAACCTGTCAACTGAGCCTAAATCCAACTGCATGACAGACGATGAAATCCAGAACGAGCAAAAGATCATCGAGCAGTCGAGGAAAAATCCGCAGGCATTTGGTGCCATCTATGAAAAATACTTCGACCGGATTTTCAATTTTATTTTACGTCAAACCGATGACGATGAACTGGCTGGGGACTTGTGCTCACAAACTTTCGTGAACGTATTGAACAACTTGCACCGCTACGAATTCCGTGGATTTCCGTTTTCGGCATGGCTTTATAAAATTGCCGGTAATGAGGTAAACAAGCACTACCGCAAAAACAAAGG
>JANOQB010000341.1:0-7815 GCA_031422215.1 Cytophagales bacterium
GGATTAAAATATCACTTCAAGTCAGTAGGCAACGCATCCACGCTCCACCCCAATTCCATTCGCATCATCATCACCAAAGGAGACCGCACCATTGAAGTGCTTGGCGAGAGCAAAGGGGGAGGGGTGATCAACATCTCTGAGGTCGATGGGTTCAAAGCAGATTTTTCGGCCAGTTTGCATACGCTTATTATTTTTGCCGATGATACAAAGGGCAGCATTGCCTTTATCGCCAGTGTGTTGGCACACGATGATTGCAACATTGCCACCATGTCCGTTTCCCGTAAGGGAAGAAACGATTTGGCCTGTCAGGTTATTGAGATGGACTCTACCATAAAACCTGTAACATTTGAATATTTAAAGAGTCTAAGTTGGGTGAAAGAAGTTATTAATGTACCAGCCATAGTTTTATAATTGTATGATAAAGAAAATCATCTTACTGTTTGTAGTCCTGTTTTCCATTCAGGAAGGAATTGCGCAGGACAAAAAAATTTGGACACTCAAGGAGTGTATCGATTATGCCTTGCAGAACAACCTGAATGTGAAACGAAGCCTGCTTTTGGTGGAAGGCAGTCAGGTAAACTTGGATCAATCGAAATTTCAAATGTTGCCTACGTTAAATGGAGGCAGCACGTTTGGCTACAATTGGGGCCGCAATATCGACCCGACCACCAACCTGTTCATCACCCAACGCATCAACTCGTTCAACCTGAATGCAAGCAGTTCGTTTCTGATTTTTAACGGCCTGCGGCTAATGAACACGTTCCGTCAGAATGATTTGGACAATGAGGCTACACAGCAGGATTTCACCAAAGCAAAAAATGATGTGATCCTTAGTGTAGTTACGTTTTACACCAGTGTGATCTTCAACAGAGAACTTTTTTTAAACGCACAGTCGCAATTGACCACCACCACGCAGCAGTTGGAGCGCACGCGCAGGTTGGCCGAGGCAGGGTCGGTGCCCCGTGGCAATGTGCTTGACCTGGAAGCGCAGCAAGCAACCAACGAACTGAACCAGATCAATCGTGAAAACGCGTTGAACCTTTCGGTGCTTCAATTGAAACAGGCTTTGCAACTCCCTGCCTCTACACAAATGGAAATTGAAGTGCCCCAATTAGATATTGGCTCTGAATTAGTAATGACAGAAACATCGGAACAAATTTATGAATTGGCATTGGCCACCTTGCCAGAAGTAAAAAGTGCCCAATTGAAACTGAGAAGTTCATTGCTTGGACTTAAGGCTTCGCGCGGTTCTCTTTATCCTCGACTAAGTGTAAATGCAAATCTTTTCAGTAACTACTCCAGTGCTGCCGATCGTTTACGTTTTGTTGGCGATGGAGGTACAACAACAGAATCAATTCAGATAGGCTATGTGCAAGGAACTAATTCTCCAGTCTTTCAAGATATAAGCAGACCTTCTTTTAGAACCATTGATGGTTATGAGATACCCGATCAAATCAAGGATAACCTTGCGCGGTCTGCTTCATTAAGTTTGCAGATTCCAATTTTCAACGGCTATCAGGCGAGGTCTGGTGTGCAGCGATCGTTGATTTCAAATCAACAGGCATCCATTACCTTGCAAGACACTGAAAACAGGTTGCGTCAATCGGTGGAGACGGCATTCAACGATGCCGTAGCTTCTGCAAAAACATACCAATCGGCATTAAAGCAAGTGTCGGCCCGCGAGGAGGCATTTCGTATGTTGAAGCAACGCTTCGACAATGGTGCAGTAAACTTTGTTGAATATCAGGTGGCGGAAAACGCACTGTTCCAGGCAAAGTCCGATCTGGTAAGGGCGAAATATGATTTTATCTTTAAGAAAAAAGTATTAGATTTTTATCAAGGCAAACCACTCGAATTTTAATTTTCAAACCTAATGGCAAAGCAGAAACCAAAGTCAAACAAATTATTGTATAGCATCATTGGTGCAGTAATAGTGCTAATCGTATTCCTTGTGGTGGGAAGATCGCAAGGGTGGATTGGCAAAGCAAAAACAATTGAAGTGGAGATGGCGAAGGCCAAAAAAACTTCGATCACGGAAAAAGTAAGCGCATCGGGCACGGTGCAACCAGTTATAGAAGTGAAACTTGCCCCCGAAGTGTCAGGCGAAATCACCGACCTTACCGTGGAGGACGGAGACTCCGTTAAGTTGGGCGATGTGCTTGTTAAAATCAGACCTGATGTTTGGCTCAGCCAGTTAGAGCGGTCGGAAGCTGCCTTGAACCAACAGAGCGCGAATGCGGAATCTTCCAAAGCAAACCTCTCGCGCGCTCAAGCTACCTATATGCGCTCCGAGCAAGATTATAAGCGTCAGGAAAAACTTTGGAACGAAAAGGTGATCTCCGAATCGGAATGGCAATTGGCCCAACAGAATTTTAAGATAGCCACCAACGATTTAAAATCTGCTGAGCAATCTTTAGAGGCGGCCAAGTTTGTTGTAAACAGCACGCAAGCAGGTGTAAAAGAGTCGCGAGAAAATGTGAGGAGAACCACCGTTAATGCACCCATGAAAGGAGTGGTGTCTAAACTTAATGTAAAGAAAGGTGAGCGTGTGGTAGGCACGGCCCAAATGGCTGGCACAGAAATGATGCGCATTGCCGACCTTAATAAAATGGAAGTGCGTGTAAACGTGAATGAGAACGACATCGTGCGGGTGCATTACAACGACTCGGTGATCATTGATGTGGACGCTTACGGAAACATCGGCAAACAGTTTAAAGGAATTGTTACCAACATTGCCAACACGGCACGCGATAAGCAATCGAGCGATGCGATCACGGAATTTGAAGTGCGCATCCTTATTTTACAATCTTCCTACGAAGATTTGATAAAGGAGGGAAACCGCTATCCGTTCCGTCCGGGCATGACAGCCAGTGTGGATATTGTTACCACAAGAAAAGAAAATGTGCTGTCAGTTCCTTTGGCAGCAGTCACCACACGAAATCCGGATGATGACAAAAACAAAGAGAAGCCTGAGGATGATGATGACGAAGAAAGAACGGTGACCGATTCTAGCAAGCCAAAAGCCGTGAAGAAGGAAGATAAGGTGGTTGTTTTCGTTAATGAAAATGGCGAAGCAAAAATGCGTGAAGTGAAAACCGGCATCAGTGATTACGACAATATTGAAATCATTTCTGGATTGACCGATAGCGTGGAAGTTATCACCGGCCCCTTTTTGGTTGTTTCAAAACGCTTAAAAGAAGGGGATAAGGTAAGTGTGAAAAAGGAGGAGAAGAAGAAAGAGGAGGATGGGGATAAGAAGGATTGATTTCAATTGCCACGGGCTTAAGCCTGCGTGCCCGGTAGGCAGGCCCGTGGCAATTGAAAGCCTTTCTGGTGCATTTCACACTTGACGGATTTATTTCTTACTTTAGTTGAAATAAATCTTCGCCATGGATTCACCCGAAAATAACAAGCATCAAGAACCTGAACTGAAAGGACAGCCTGAGGGGCTTGCCTCTAAAATTCCAGCCAAATACAAATTCAGGGAGTTGAAGGTTCATTCGTCAGACGAATGGATGTCGGATGCAACAAAAAAGTACCGAAAGGTTTACGATCGTATTGAGACCACCTTCATGCGGGTGGAATTTTCTTTTTTTAACAAACTTTTTGATGAAGCAGATTGGGAAGCCTCCTTTCGCATGAAATGTTTTCACGTGGTGGGGAGCCAGAAGACCGAGCTTTGCAACTTAGAGCAGAAAAGAAACATACTGAAGGATGAAAACGTGGTTTACATCAGGCAGGCATGGGGCAACTCAACTCCGGGTGCCTATTGGTTCAAAGGGATTTATATGTGGGAAGCATTTATTGACGAGGTCAAGGTTGGGGAAACCGAGTTTTATCTGGAAGATGTGGGTGCTACCGAAGTGGGCAACAATCCCTACTTTGATATAGAATCCATAAAATTATTTGAAGGCGATAGGTTGGCCGCCTCTTTACCTGAGAAGAAGTATTTGAAAAAATTTAGCCAAAGCGAAACGCGGTTTGTGTGGGTCGAGTTCAACTTTAAAAATAAAACTCCAAAGGATTATTTAGCGGAAATATTTTTCAATTTTTACGACAGTGCCGGCCAGACAAAAGGAAGGCAGTCGGTACTGAAATTTATACCAGCCGCCACAGCGGAGAGTTCCTATTCCGTGTCAACTGGCTGGGGCCTTGATACGCCCGGCATTTGGAAGGATGATAGTTATACCTTGGACATCGTTTTTATGGACACGTTGATTGCCACTGTTCCGTTTGATGTGGGCACTGTGTTTGAAGCAGGCGATGTGCCAGTTGTGGCGGGCCTTGATGTGACCAAGCAAATAGCCAAACCAGTTTCCGGTGCCAACAAAAACTTAGATGACCTATTGAATGAAAGCCTGGCCGAGTTGAACTCGCTAACCGGCATGAGCAATATCAAAAATGAAGTGAACGAATTGGTAAAACTTGTTCGCTTCTATCAGGAAACCGGAAAGGATATTTTGAATAAGTTCAGTCTCCACACCGTGTTCACCGGAAACCCTGGCACTGGCAAAACCACCGTGGCACGAATACTTTCAAAGATTTATAAAGGATTGGGCATTCTCGAAAAAGGTCATTTGGTGGAAGTGGACCGCGAAGGGTTGGTAGCAGGATACGTAGGGCAAACTGCCATCAAGACGGGCGAGAAAATAAATGAAGCGATGGGCGGTATCCTCTTTATAGACGAAGCATATTCCCTCGCCAATGGAAGCGGTTCCCAACATGATTTTGGTGGAGAGTCAATTCAGGTAATACTGAAGCGGATGGAGGACAACCGCGGCAAGATAGGAGTGATTGTAGCCGGCTATACCGACAATATGCATGAGTTCATTTCATCCAATCCCGGATTGCGATCGCGCTTTGATAAAAATTTTTACTTTGAAGATTATACCCCTGCGGAGATGTTCGCCATTGCGGTTTCTATTTTTGATAAGGAAGAAGTGAATCCCGATGAAGCCTCGCAATCACACTTGAAAAATTATTTTGAATTTATTTACGACCGAAGAGATAAAAATTTTGGCAACGCACGCACCGTCCGTCAGGTAGTTGGGGAAGCAGTAAAGAACCAACATCTCCGCTTGGCGTCTATGAAAAAGGAAGAGCGCACCAAAGAACTAATGGAGACTATTATCCTACAAGATGTTGCTGAATTCGAAATCAAGGAAACAAAGACAAGACGTTCACTTGGCTTTAAAGTAGGGGAGGGGAAATAATTACAAATTCAATCCCGATAGCTATCGGACAAACTCAATCTCAAGCTCAAAATCCTGACTTCTGACTTCTAATTTCTGTCTTCTTCTAATTTCTAATTCCCCATGATCAAACACCCCTGGCACGAAGCATCACCCGGAGCAAACCCTCCTGAGTTCATCAATGGAATCATTGAGATTTCCGCAGGCATGCGAACCAAATATGAAGTTGATAAAGAGACTGGCCTGCTTAAGCTCGACAGGGTTTTGTATTCCTCTGTAATCTATCCGGCCAACTATGGTTTCATTCCTCAATCGCTTGGCGAGGACCTCGACCCGTTGGACATCATGATTTTGTGCCGCGAACCCATCGTGCCACTATGCTTGGTGCCTTGCCGTGTTATTGGTGTTATGCGCATGATCGATACAGGATTGGAAGACGATAAAATTTTGGCTGTTGCCGAAAATGATGCGAACACAAAACATTTGAGCGACATTGGTGAGTTGGCTGCCCACTTCAAGTTGGAGCTCAAAGAGTTTTTTGAAAGCTACAAGAAGCTCGAAAACAAAACGGTAACCGTGCCCGACTTTCAAAGCAAGGATGTGGCTTTGGGCATTGTCAACAAAGCGTTGAACTATTACAAGACAAAGTTTTAGGTTATCGTGGCGGCCTACCATTCTTTCCTCATCATACAGACTGCTTTTATTGGCGATGTGATTTTGGCCACAGCACTCGTTGAGAAAATCAAAAAATGGTATCCGCATGCGTCCATTGATTTTCTTTTGCGCAAAGGAAATGAAACGTTGCTGACAGGAAATCCGAATGTGCGCGAAGTAATTGTTTGGGACAAGAGGAAAGGCAAAATCAGAAACCTGTTCAAGCTTACTTCCCTCGTGCGCAAGAAAAAATACGACTGTGTGGTAAACGTCCATCGCTTTGCAAGTTCGGGAATGATCACAGCTTTGTCGGGGGCGAAAGTGAAATCGGGATTTGATAAGAACCCCTGGTCTTTTTTATTCACGCATCGCGCCAAGCACGACCTTGGATCGGACATGCATGAAACGGATCGCAACCAAAAACTGATCGGTTTTTTTACCGATAAGAATAGAGAACTTCCACGGCTCTATCCTTCCGTAAGTGATTTTAAAAAAGTTAGTGCCTATCAAACTGGCCGATATATTTGTGTGGCACCAACTTCAGTTTGGTTCACGAAACAATTTCCATCTGATCAATGGACCGGATTTTTAAATTCGATATCCAATAGAGTTGAGAGGGTGTATTTATTGGGAGCCCCAGCCGATAAACCTATTTGCGAGAGCATTCTTTCAAAATCAAGCCACCAGCATGTTGTCAATCTGGCGGGTCAACTTAGTTTTCTTGAATCGGCTGCGTTGATGAAGGGCGCACAGATGAATTTCGTAAATGATTCGGCACCGATGCACATCGCCTCGGCCATGAATGCTCCCGTTACTGCGGTGTTTTGTTCAACCGTTCCATCATTTGGATTTGGCCCGCTCTCAGATGATTCGCACATTGTTCAAAGCAAAGAAAATCTTGATTGCCGTCCTTGCGGATTGCACGGCTATAAGAAATGTCCTCAAGTACATTTTAAGTGTGCCACCACTATAACTACCGAGATGCTTCAAAGCTGTTTGGCAAAGTAAGCTCCGGCTTCCATCAGCCAGGCAACGCCCACGTGCGCAATAATTCCTCCCCAAATCGATCGGGTGTTTAAGGCGATCACACCCAAAACATAACCTCCAAAAATTGAGCTGATGGCTTCGCCCACAGGCTTGCCGAAATGAAGAAAGCAATAGATCACCACCATGGGCATCACTGAATTTTTTCCAAGTATCTGTGCCATGCCAATGACAAAAAAGCCCCTGAACAAAAGTTCTACATTGAGAAAATCGGCACCGTAAAGAAATTCGAAAATCAACATTGGCAAATAGTTAGGCCAATTCCATAACTCGGAAACGGTGGTGGTTTTGTAAATTGGATAATAATCAGTAAAACCTTTTTGCAAGGATGCCAAGAGAATAAAGGGTGCTATGATAAGCAGAAGAACCAAGTAGGGCTTTATGGTGCCCGGTCCAGTTAGCCCATAGAATCCGGATTTTTCTTTGTCGTAGGTTTTGTAAAATAGGAAGAGCGGCAGGAGCACCACGGCAAACGAAGTTAAGTTCGTACCAATTTTAAAAAGCCAATAATAGGCTGCATAAGGTTGATTGAAGGAACTCACCAACGTGTTGAGATACGGAAAGCCGTGATCCACAGAAAGCACAATCAACCCAAAGAGAGAAAAAATCCAGAACTTTACTGACCTCCAAAAACTAATTTCTTTTTTGAAATGGGAAATGAGAAGGCACGCACCGTAGTAGCCAACCCCATTAAGCAGAAAATATAAGAGTATCCGAAGGGGTTTTCCGGTATGCCTATCGATCCAGTTGTTCTCTAAGTCAACAGAATAATTGAACACCAATGACACAGCAAGAAAAAGTGTAATGGCCAAGTAGTAGTTCCGTTGAAAATCCTGCCGCACATGAGCAGTGAGCAGTGACAGGATTTTTTTCAAGCCGCAAAATTTTTCAGGTGATCATAGACTAAGTGCACGGGCAGGCCCAT